>DASSCG010000556.1:0-10700 GCA_035697925.1 Pyrinomonadaceae bacterium | reverse complement strand
AGCTGGTAAACGGTCATTAACTCGCCGCGGAAATATGAAGGAATGAAGAGCAGGGATATAACGATTCGCCCGAGCAGGTATCCGAAGACAAGTTGAAGAAACTGGAAATTGCCACCACGTGCGAAGGCTATTCCGGGTACTGAGATAAATGTAATGGTGGAAGTCTCCGTGGCTACGATCGAGGCAGCAACGGCCCACCATGGTACTGATCGATCTCCGAGGAAGTAGTCACTGGTAGTCTTTTGCTTGCGAGCAAACCAGGTCCCGAAAAGGACTATGCCGATTAGGTAGCCGAAGATTATGACGAGATCAATTGCGCGCATTGTTTATGGGTAAGAAGCCGTAAGATATTCGTGGTTTTGCCGTCACTCAATAAGTTCTCTTAGCGATCTGACTCTCGGGCAAACACTCTCCGGGTGTAGATCCATTGGATCAAGAAGGATTCCGCGAAGCCCGACGGCGCGCGCCGCGAGAGCATCGTGTACATAGGAGTCGCCAACATACGCGGCTTCATCTGGCGCGAGGTCAAGACGCTCGAGCGCGAGTCGGAATATTGCCGCATCCGGTTTGCGGTGACCGACAAGGTACGAATCTAAGAGCAGATCAAAACGATCTGCGATTCCGGCTGCCGCCAGTGAGTCAGTTAATCGTCCGTCTTCAGTGTTTGAGATAACGGCGAGAAGTAAACCCTGAAGCTTTAGCTCATCGAGTATTCGTGTTACTTCCGGGTCGGCGCCACTCCACAAGTGCCGCTCAAGATGCGCTGCCGCGAGTTGACCAACAATTTGGTCGCAAGCTTCGTCATTCAGTCCGAGCAAGCCATACATTCTTCGAAACGTCCAGTGCGGCCGCTTCATCTCGTCAGGAAGAACGAAACCTTCCCGTTGCATCTCAACTCCGACGCCTCTCAGCATCTCACCGAACGCACGGCCCATCTCTTCACCTTCAAAAGCCTGCCCAGACACTTTCTCGGCAATGCTGGAGAGTCGAAACCAATCAGGATGTACGAGTGTACCGCCCGCGTCGAAGATGCACGCGCGAGCTCCATCGAGTGCGAAGTGAAGTGTCACTTCCCCAAACCTTCAATCACGATTTCAGATAATCGGGACATCAGCAACAACGCGGGGTTATCGACTGTCCAATTTACTTCCGGCATTTCGTTGCACGTGATTGCCAGAGCAATGCGGCCCCGCGGATGGTAGATGAGGCCCACATTGCTGCGCAGAGCGTCAAGCGCTCCCGACTTAGTAGCTTTTGGCGCGCGCCACTGCCCCCGCCAGATACCGTTCGTACCTTGCTCGCGCTTCATAAGCTCAAGCATGTCTTTCGAGGCAGCCGGATTAATGATCTCGCCGCGCTCCAGTTTTTCCATAATGGTCACCATCTCGTGCGGCGTGGTACGACCAAGACCGAAGCGTTTGTTCTCTTCCTTTCGCCCTTCAGCACTTTCGCCACCCCCGAACACTCTTCTCATCAACCGGGTTTCTTTGAAGCCCAACGACTCCATGCGTGCGTTCACAGCATCTGCCGTCAGTGCATCAATCACGAGGTTGGTGGCCGTGTTATCGCTCAGAGTCATCATCAACGTTACCCCGTCGCGAAGTGTAAGTCGCAAGCCGTCTCCAAACTCTTGAAGAATTCCGGCGCCTCCGACTTTCTTCTCTTTCGTCAGCACCAATTCATCCGTCCACTTCGCTTTACCCTCGGCCACGCGCGTGAACGCTTCGACCATAACGGCAACCTTAATTGTGCTGGCCGTCGGAACGGGCTCATCGCCATTCAAGTTGTAGATGGCTCCGGTATCCAGGTTTTTTGCGAAAAGAGTGACTTTGCCTTTGAACAGCGCGACCTCACTGCGCACACGTTTGTCCAGAGGTGAACCTGTTCCAGTCTGCGCGTAAACGCTGCTCGAGACTAAAACAAACAAGACGGCAAGAGGCCTGACGATGTTCGGAGTCATTCTAGTGACGCCCTTTGGCACGATTTAGGTTATTTCGGGGGTCGCTTCATTGGGTCTGAAAACGCGATTCACAAAATCACACGAACCAAACACGAAATCTATTGATTAAGAAGCAACGTGATAGCTTGAGGCACAACCCCCTTCGACTTCTCTAAAGCCTGTTTTGCCTTCTCGGCGCTACAAGCGGTCTTGGTCATTACCAATGCGATGCGGATATCACTGTCAGCGACATCCAGCGCTCGCTCAGCGCTAACTTCATCCATACCGGATTCAGACATCAGAATTCGTACTGCCCGGGCGCGAAGTTTGGAATTTCGCGCCTGCAAGTTTGACATCCTATTACCCGACACATATCCAAGTTTTACCAAAGCAGCAGTTGAAAGCATGTTCAGAACCATTTTCTGAGCAGTACCTGCTTTGAGTCGCGTCGAACCAGTAACGACCTCGGGCCCGACAACGGGCACGATGCTAACCTCTGCTACCTGCGTGATTGGAGAATCAGGTGCGCAAGTTATTGCCACGGTAAAGGCTCCTAGCGACCGAGCATAAGTCACTGCTCCAACCGTGTACGGTGTTCGTCCCGACGCTGCAATACCTACGAGTACATCGCCATTTCTGAATCCGCGCTGTTCAAGGTCAACTTGCGCAGCGGTTGCGTCATCTTCGGAAGCTTCAACTGCGCGATAACATGCCTCATATCCGCCAGCAATCACACCCTGCACAAGTTCAGGCGACACTCCAAAAGTCGGTGGGCACTCCGACGCGTCGAGTACTCCGAGTCGTCCCGAGGTTCCGGTGCCGATGTAAAAAAGGCGACCTCCCTCACGCAGGTTCTCAACGAGTCGGCTGACAGCCTGATCTACCTGAGGAAGAACCCGGCCGACCGCAGCGGCCACCAGAGAATCTTCCTCATTCATCAACTCAAGGATTTTGGAGACGGGAAGCGAGCTGAGGTTTGAAGTACGCGCGTTCTCTTGCTCGGTTATCGGAAGCGAGTCCGGAGTTTCGGATTTCATCTTGTATCAGACGATTGGACTCGAAGCTAATCAACCCGCGAGCGCAATCAGATTTGAACGCTCTCGGGCCATTCTGGCAGCTGCGAGCGACGGAGACATTCGCGGCGGCGCAACGAAAGCGAGAGGAGCCGTCTGCAGGATGCGTTCAGACATGGGGCCGAGCACTAGATCGCCTCCAGCATCGAATACACCACCTACATATGCTACCTGAAAACGCTCAGGCTCGAGTTTGAGGTTTCGAACCACAGCGGAAACAGCCACGCCTAATTCAGTTCCCGCTTCAGCCATGATCTCCCGAGCCACGGAGTCTTTTGCCCTTGCCGCCTCAATTACCTGCTTTCCAAAACCGGCTAGCCGTTCATTGGTCATCGTTGGGGCATAAATTGCGGTAGCAAGATCTTCGCTGGTGGTTACGTGGAAGTAGGAGCAAGCGGCAGCCATCAAAGTTGTCTTTGGTCCCCGTCCGTCAGAAGCGTGGGCAATCGCGCGCAAAGCTCGCCGCGCAATCCAGGCTCCTCCGCCTTCATCGCCCGCCACTGGCCCCCATCCACCAGCGCAATTACGTTTTCCGCGGGCATTGACTCCACAGCATATGGAACCCGTGCCGGCAATTACGACCACGCCTGGTTGACCATCGGTGGCCCCATATAGCGCAATATCCGCGTCGCCGACCACTTCCACATCCGCAATTCCGAGATTGTTGAGAGCTTCTCGAATACGCGCGCGCAATTCTGTTCGTCGCGCTCCTGCCAGACCTACTTCTGCTGCGAGGATGTCTTCTCGACGAACCTGGGCCACTTCGCAAGCTTTATCAATTGCCTCGCGTACTGCGGCCGCTGCTCTCGCGATTCCTACGCGCAAGGGATTGGAGGCTCCTGACATCCCTTCACCGACTAGCAGTCCTTCCGCATCCACAATCACGGCATGGGTTTTACTGCCGCCCCCATCCACACCAACCACAACACTGCGTGAACGGAGCCGTCGAGCTGTCAGGGCATCACTTGATCTGAGTTCAGGGCTAAGCATTTGCCGGGGGACCGCCGTAGAGTTCCGGTCTGGCTGGTCGCTGGGCGGCCCAATTCGAAGGGCCAGACTTCTACGCAGCCGCCAGGACCACCTTTTTGCCCATTCTAGGGAATCGTGATTTATAATGGAAACTAAAAGATTTTATTATTCCGATAACCGAGCGTGATACTGGAGAGATTAATGGAAATACGACAGCTAAGAGCCTTTGTCGCCATTGCGGAGTCCGGGACTTTTACTGCGGGAGCTCAGCGCGTGCACGTAACCCAGGCTGCGATCAGCATGCAGATCCGGCAACTTGAGAATGAACTCGGAGCAAAGTTGTTTGTCCGGGCACCACGTCGCGTGATCCTGACGGAAGCTGGTGAGCATTTGTTGCATCGCGCTCGGCTAATTCTGCGCGAACATGATGCCGCACAAGATGAAATTGCAGAGTTGGCGGGCGCGGAACGAGGACGTTTGCGAATCGGGAGCGCGTCTGCGATGGTCACAACCGAACAACTGCCAAAAATCCTAAGGGAAATGCGCAAGCAACATGCGCTCGCTGAAGTAACGGTGGGATCCGGCACGAGCGAATCGCTGGTCCAACAGATCCTGGCGGGTGAGATGGATCTCGCGTTTGTTTCATTGCCGGTCGAAGCTCGTGGTATTCAAACTGAACGGTTGAATGAAGACCAACTGGTCGCCATCGCGTCGCCTCGTCACCGGCTCGCGAAACAAAGGACTGTAAGTGCCTACACTTTGGCCGGAGAGAAGTTGATTTTGGGAGAACGCGGCGGCAATACCCGTAGGCTTATTGATCAGTTTTTTGCCCAGGCCGGCGTCAGCTTGACCGTGGCAATGGAGTTAAGTCGCCAATCGGCGATTCGTCGCATGGTTGAGGAAGACATGGGAGTTGGAATCGTTCCCTTTCAGTCGGTACGTGAAGAGGTGGAAAAAGGGCGCCTGGTGCGATGGTGGATCGAAGGGGCTCACATCAACTGGGAACTTGGTATCGCCAGGTTGAGCGGTGGCTATGAGTCTCCAATAATGCAAAGCTTCATTCGTCTCGCTCGGAAGCATTTTGGCAGCGAGTCTGAGGATAGCCCCAAGAAAACAAAGCCTACCAAGATCGGCCGAAAGAAGTAGCAGGTTTTAGAATAAGCTGAACAACTCAAGCCTCGCTAATTTGAGGTCAGGAAGGGTGGTTTACCCCCGCCTGACTTCCCTAAAGTTCAATCTTCAATTCAAAGTTCAGCCGCAACTTTGCCGGATGGAAAATTATCTTTTCAGGATTGAATGTCTGTGAAGCTCGGGCGTGGGTAAACCACCCTTCCTAACCTGTCATTTGCTGAAAGCGAGCGGTACCAACTAAAGGAACTCTTTACAAGCGTGAGCCATTCTTGAGCGCTTGGATCAGCTGTTCAATGTCCTCGTCATTGTTGAAGAAATCCGTCGCCACTCGAATACCTTGGGGCTTTTCAGTGACAATTACTTTTTGCTCAGCGAGTTGAGTCACTACCCGGGTCGGATTTTCAAACGCAACTAATGTCTCTGCGGACCGATTATTCTCATCAGCTAGTGGAGATAGAACTTTGAAACCGGCTTCAACCAGGCGATCTGTCAGGAGTCGATTAATCGCCAGAGCACGGTGTTGAATATTTGCCATTCCTATTTCGCTGAAGAGCTCAACTGAAGCACCCAACGCGAAGATGCCGGCAAAGTCAGGGCATCCCAACTCCGCACGAGCTGACGCATCACTGCGTAAATTGATTTCGGCGTTGCGACCTCCGTAAGGATCTTCCACGCTGAGCCAACCGATAGCTCTCGATTTTGTTTCACTCAACAACGCACGGCTGAGGTAGACGAATCCTGACCCATACCCGGAAAGCATCCACTTGTGCCCCGTAGCACAAAGCGCATCAATCTTCATTCGCTTCACATCGATATCAAACACTCCTGCGGACTGGCTGGCGTTGACCACCAATGCGTGGCTGCCTTTTTCAAGACCGAGTTGTCCCAGGTCGCTGCGGAAGCCGTTGGAATACTGCACGTGACTGAGTGAGATGACTCCGGTTTTCGGAGTCATTGCGCTGCGAATGTCAGAAGGGTCAACCACCCCTGCTACGCTGCGGACTTGATGCACGGGAATTTGGCGATGCATCCAAGTGATGGTTGAAACTGGGAACTCAAGGTCGCACGAGATAACTTCTCCTCTACTCTCCAACGCATCAACAATCAGATTCATTCCTGAAGATGTATTTGTCGTTAGGCCTATCTCGTCAGGCTCGGCGTTAATGAGTGCTGCCACCTTCTTTCGAACGTTCTCGCGTTTTGCCAGCCATTCATCCCAATGAATGTCACCATCCGCCATCATCTGCTGGTAGTACCCTGATCCAGCTTCCATCGTGGCGCGCGGCAATGGGCCGGCAGCGGCGGTGTTGAGATAAGCGCATTTGTCGGTCACAGGGAAATAGGAGCGAACCCTGGCCCAATCGATTTGAGTTTCGGTTGTCATTGCGAAGTTTTCATTGTCGATTTCACGCAAAGGCGCAAAGGGAGCAAAGAACCAAAAAGGAATCTCTCGTGCAAATAGTTAGCTTGACGCATTCATGGCTTTGCGTCTTTGCCCCCTTTGCGTCTTTGCGTGTGAAATCAACCTTACCTAGGGACCTCGAACCAGAGCGTTGCCAAAGGTGGCAAGGCCACTGTCGCTGAATAGTTTTGGCCGTGAACGTGAATTTCCTCAGCATTCAACGTCTCGACCTCACTACCTCCGCCTCCGTACACTGCCAAATCGGTATTAATAAGGACACGATATTGGCCGGCCTTCGGCAATCCCAGCCTGTGAGTGTCGCGAGGAATCGGGGAGAAGTTGCACACGCAGACGAGTTCCTTTCCTGTAGCCGGCGACCTCCTGATGAATGAGACAATGTTCTCGCTCGCGTTGTCGGCGTCGATCCATTGGAAACCGGCGGGTGCTGTATCTGCTTCCCAGAGCGAATTCTCACCTCCGTATACTCGATTGAGATCACGAACTAGTGTTTGCACTCCATGATGCAGTCCATCTTCGACCAAGTGCCAATCTAAACTCTCGGTCTCGTTCCATTCACGCCACTGTCCAAACTCCCCGCCCATGAATAGCAGTTTTTTTCCTGGATGGGCCCACATGTAGCCATACAGCGCGCGGAGCGTGGCAAACTTCTGGGTTTGGTCACCGGGCATTTTGTTTAGTAGGGCACCTTTCATGTGCACTACTTCATCATGTGAAAACGGCAGAATGAAGTTTTCGCTCCAGGCATAGATCAAACCAAACGTAAGCGCGTTGTGGTTTCCTCCGCGAAACAACGGGTCGGTTTGAAAGTATTTCAGCGTATCGTGCATCCAACCCATGTTCCACTTGAAATCGAAACCAAGGCCTCCAGCGTAGACCGGATGACTGACCTGTGGCCAGGCAGTTGACTCTTCCGCAATCATCATCACGCCGGGACACTCTCGATGGGTAACCTCGTTGAGTTCTTTTAAGAGGGATAGAGCCTCCAGATTTTCGCGGCCTCCAAACTGATTCGGCACCCACTGCCCTTCCTTCCGGCTGTAGTCGAGATAGAGCATCGAGGCCACCGCGTCAACACGCAGACCGTCGATGTGAAACTCTCTGAGCCAATATAGCGCGTTAGCGATCAGAAAATTGCGAACCTCATTGCGACCATAGTTGAAGATGTACGTACCCCAGTCTGGATGCTCACCCTTTCTCGGATCCAGGTGTTCATACAGTGCCGACCCATCGAAGCGGCCAAGGGCAAATGCATCTTTGGGAAAATGCGCGGGCACCCAGTCCATGATCACTCCGATGTCTCGCTGATGGAGATAGTCGATCATATAACGCAGGTCGTCCGGAGTGCCGTAGCGAGCTGAAGCTGCGTAGTAACTCCCGACCTGATAACCCCACGAGGGTCCATATGGATGTTCTTTTAATGGAAGGAATTCGACGTGAGTAAAACCGAGGTCGCGTACGTAGTCTGCTAACACGGGCGCCACTTCGCGATATTGAAGCGGGCGGTTTTGTTCTTCAAGGACTCGACGCCAAGAGCCCAGATGGACTTCGTAAATCGATAGAGGTTGGCGATAGTGTTCGCGTTCGGCTCGGCTCTTCAACCATTTCTGGTCGCGAAACTTATAAGTTGAGTCGTAGACAATTGATGATGTATTCGGCGGAACCTCCATCAACACCGCATAGGGGTCGGCTTTGAGGAAGGGACTCCACCCTCTTGTTCGGATCTCAAACTTGTACAAGGTGCCCGGCTCAAGGTCGGGAATGAACAATTCCCAAACACCGGATCCACCCAGACTTCGCATTTGATGTTGACGTCCATCCCAATTGTTAAAGTTCCCGACAACACTCACCGCTTCCGCCTGGGGCGCCCAAACCGCAAACGACACGCCCCTTACGTTGCCGATTTTTTTCACGTGTGAGCCAAGTTTTTTATAGATTGCTTCGTGACGGCCTTCGGCAAATAGATGGAGGTCGAGTTCACCAAGGGTTGGCAGAAAAGAGTATGGATCTCGGATTTTTTCCTGGCGGTCATCTGAGTAATGAACTACCAACCTATAAGAGGGCACAGTGGTGAGACCGGGCAGTAAGACCTCGAAGAGCCCCGCTGGATGCGTTTTGCTCATCGGTTGGGCCAACTTCTTTCCGATGGCAACCTCTACCAACTCTGCATCAGGACGGAAGACGCGAATGATTAGACCAGCATCCGAGAGGTGGGGACCTAGTACTCGATGGGGATCGGAGTGTGTTGCTGATAACAGGTGAGTGAAGTCGGTAGAATCGACGGTAGAAGCAGTCTCTACCGATTGAGCCGACTGGCCCTTGTTTACAACGCTTTTCCGCTTATTTGCTGGAACCCTCTCTGAAGCCTTAACTGCAGATTTCCTACTCATGAAAGTTGGGCTTCCGTACTATCGACGTGCCCCGCTGAGACATCTGCGGGTTCGGCATATCGACGGTACACGTCTGCGCCGGTGCCTTTGTCCCTGAAGTTGCTTCCCGCTTCTGCTAACATTTCCAAAAACTTTGATCGCGGGGATGGCGCACCCAGTTCGTCAAGTAATTCAATTACGCGAGCGGCATATTTCAGCACCTGAACGGTTTCGATCCCGGAGATCTCCGAAAAGAACCAACCGCAACTGGTAAACATTAAGAGGGCATTTCTCTGCATCTCCAGCAGCGTTAGGGCTCGAGTCTGATCCAGATTCGATAGCCAACGACCAGCCTGTAGATGAAGGAACTTTTCTCTTGACCGTAGTGGATCTAAAATTAACTCAATCGAAGCATTTCTTGCGGCCCAGGGGTCGATAAACAAATCCGATCCGATCGTTTCAAAATCGATGGCCGCCTCGTCACCGAGAAAGCGCAAAGCTGAGCGCAACGGTTCACGCCAGGCCTGGTTCCAACCTGACTCTCCACCAGTGTGACAACCGCAGTCACGAGACCAACGTCCCACGCCATGGGCGCAACTCCAGGAAGTGCCTTCGCCGTCCGGGCCCTCGCTAATTTGCACTTCGAATTCTGCCGGATGCTGATCCAAATACTCACCGTAGTTGGTGATCGTGAAGCCCTCAGCGGGTGCTTCGATCTCCAAGGTGTGGGCCAAACACAAGTCACCAAACTTAAAGTGGTGTCCGTACGTCTCGCCGTCTGTTGCAACGTTCACCATGGATCCGCGGGTCGCCGCCTGTTTGAAAACACCAACCAGGGCTTCACTGGAAACCAACGCTTTCTCAAATGCGATGGCGCGCGCCGCAGGACCATCGTAAAAGAAAACCGCAATTGAACGACCAGAGCCATCCTGATGAAGATGACGATAAGGCTGTGAGGTGTCGATATTACAGTTCTCAATAGCTTTCCATGTGTCGTTTATTCCTGTTCTCCAGCGGCCCGCTTGATTGGGAGCAAGAATCACGAACCGTAACTTCTGTTCAATCAGAAGATCGAGGGTGCGTCTGTCGGCTGCAGTTTCAGGCAGCCAAAGTGATTCAGGCTCTCGGCCGAAACGATATCGGAAATCGGCCATACCCCAGACCACTTGAGTCAAACGATCCTGATCGTTCGCGAGGGGTAAGATCGCGTGTCCATACGCCTGAGCTATAGCATTCCCGTGACCGCCACGAGTTCTACTGCTAAGGAGATCAGCCTCGAGAATCTTGCTGTAGGTTTGGAAATGCCGGCGTTCAAGCCACGATAAGAGAGTTGGACCAAAGTTAAAACTTATCCTCTCATAATTGTTTACAGTGTGTTCGACTGTTTGATTCGCGCCAATAATATGTGCTTGAGCGTTGGGTGCGTAGCACTCAGCATGAATGCGCTCGTTCCAATCGTGGTAGGGATCGGCGCCAAACTCGCGCTCGACTTCCCCCGTCCAGGGATTCTCGCGCGGTGGTTGATAGAAGTGTCCGTGAACGATAAGTGTTGTCATCCTAAAGAATGCTTTCCTGCTTTGCCTTTAAATTAGAACAGCCGCGGATTTCGCGGATAACGCGCTGATCTGCATCAGCAATTCAAGTATCACCTTAGTTGAATGGTATAGCCACGTTGGCGCACCTAGGAACCAATTTTCAGAACAGCAGAGCGATTAGCGAGTTGTTCGACCAAGGAAACCGCTTTGTGCGAAAATTAGGGGGCGGTTTTTTCTTGGGTTTAAATATTGCCGCCGAAGTCA
>DASSCG010000555.1:0-10739 GCA_035697925.1 Pyrinomonadaceae bacterium | reverse complement strand
GATTCAGTTGAACTGAAAGCGCGTCTCCGTTATCAGAGCTGCAATGATGAAGTTTGTTTCCCTCCGCAAACGCGCGAAATCACAATACCGGTGAAAGTTAAGGGGTAGGGAGGGTGCTGGGTATCAACTGTTACCCTTTAGTCCTTCTTCCGATTACTGACATTAACCGACCTACTTTCCCATGCAGTTGCTTTTCGCGACGATAAGAGAAAAACAAGTCGGTCCTCATCATCGTGCAGAAGGGTGCGGTATGGATGCGTTCTGGTGATACTCCCGCCGCCAATAACTGATCTCGATTGGCTTTGAGCAGATCGATATGTGCATGACCTTCTCTAGTAGGGGTGAATAGGTCTGCACCGGGGAAACGTTCCTTGAAACCATCTATGACTTCAGCTCCTACTTCATAGCAACAAGCTGCCGCCGCCGGTCCGATCGCCACCCGGCAATCCGAAATCTGAGCATTGTATTCCTTGCTTAGTCGTTCAAGAGCGTACAGGACTATTCCCGCATACGTACCGCGCCACCCGGAGTGGACTGCCGCAAATGATCCCGTCTGCGGATTACCAATTAGGATTGGCACGCAGTCCGCAGTCTTAACTCCAGCGAGAACTTGCTCCTGATCACTAATAATAGCGTCACAGTGGATCGTATCGCCGTGAGCGCCCTCTGCTGGTTTCGCTTCGGCGGCGTTCCGGATGACGCGTACATCAATGCCATGCATCTGCCAACAGCCGCCAAGATTCCACTCGCCATCGAAAAGCTTGAGAAAGCGTCGCCGATTCTCCAGAATGTTCTCGGCTGAATCTTCATTGAAACCGGCTAGATTGAGGGCGTCCCGCGGCATAGGGCTGACGCCGCCAAGGCGTGTTGAGAAACCGTTGGTAAAACCGTCGTCTTCAAGTGGAGCGCAAATGAGAGCTCGCACGCCGTCGAACTCGCGCCAGTAGAAGCCGGCCGATCTAGGATCAATATCAGTGATTGTTTCCATTGGCATAGACATTATCGAAGTTCGTCGCATTCGCGAAGTGCTTACGCGAACCCCGCGCTTTGCAGAGCGCGTGTTCACTTCGGCTGAGCGAACGTATTGCACCGGCCGAGGCGCCGTGGCAGCGCAGCATTATGCGGCCCGATTTGCAGCCAAAGAAGCGGCTCTAAAAGCACTGCAAACAGGGTGGAAGGGCGGAATTGGCTGGCACGACGTGGAAGTCGCGTCACGAGATGGTGGAGCGCCTTATTTGATTTTTCATGGGCAGGTACAAGAACTGTTCGCGAAGTCCGGCGCTAATGCGGCTCACCTCACGCTATCTCACACGAGTGAACACGCGATCGCCGAGGTGATACTCGAGCGGAGGGATTGAGTAAGTATTCCTGAGGATAAAAGTGCTGCATTGGTTAATTGCAGTCAGGAAGGGGACCCTGTCCCCGCCTCAGGATTGAGAGCAATTCAAGAGACGGAGAAGTAATTGAGGGGTTCACGCCGATTGGGAAGCGGGACAGGGTTCCCTTTCTGACTGCAATTAAGAGCAACCTCACCGCTACCGCATGTCGTTCACGAGTGTCCGTTTGCCGCGCGCATCCACTTCGACTCGAGTCGATTTCAAATTTTTAGATTCCATCGAAACGACAGGTTCCCGGCGTTCTGTCCTACGGAGAGCAGCTACTGAAAACTGGTCCACGGACGGTTGCATCATTTCTACAGTACGAGGGGCGTCGAAATCAGGCAGATGAATGTGATTGTAGCATTCGAAGTTCGGAGCCAGCCGTTCAGTGATTGCTATGAGTTGACGGTTAGGGCAGGACAGGGTTGCAAGCAGACCGGTATCGGCGTCGATTTCGATGAACTCAATCCCCTCGGGGCACTCAAAATTGCGGCCACCTAGTTCCGGTCTCAACGCGATAGCACCTTTTACAAAATCCGCCCAGGCAGGCAAAGCTGCGGAAGCCCCCGTCAGGCCTAACTGACTGTTATCGTCAAATCCGATCCAAACCACGCAAACCATGTTCGGCGTGTAACCGACAAACCATCCATCTCGCGACGTCCCGGTCTTGCCGGCAATGGCGGTGCCTTTTACTGCGCCGCGTGCGGCGCGGGCAGTTCCCTGATCGACAACGGCAGTTAGCATGTTTGTGATCATGTAGGCCGTAGTCGGTCGAATGAGCTGCGGCTGCTCAACCCGCGTTACATTCTCGCCTGAAGTTTGCGAGACAGTCTCAATCACACGCGGCTGCACGCGCCGGCCACCATTAACAAATGCGGCATAAGCGGCCGCGAGCTGGAGCGGCGTAACCTCTTTTGTGCCCAACGCCAGCGACGGATAACGCTCCGGCCTGGGAAGTCCGAACTGTGACGACAGGTTTGCTATGCGAGCGAGACCCGTCTGCATAGCGACATCCACAGTAACTGTATTAAGCGAGTTAACCAGGCCGCTTCGCATGGTCACTTCTCGACCAGAATAACCGCCGCCAAAGTTACTTGGACGATAGATTCGATTTCGATCATAAACGAAATCGCGAGGGGCATCAGCAAAGGTTCGAACGGGTGATAGTCCATCTTCGAGGGCTGCTGCATATACAAAAGGCTTGAATGTGGAACCAGGCTGCCGGAGTGCATCTGTGGCTCGGTTTAATTGTGACTCTCCGTATTTCCTCCCTCCAACCATTGCCAGCACGTTTCCAGTGCGTGGGTCGAGAGCCACCAGTGCCGCCTGCGGTTTTAGACCTTGCTTTTTGTAGATGCCATCAAGACGCTTCAGTTGCGTGTCGATTGCTGACTCGGCAAGTTGTTGAAGATCCAAGTCGATGGTCGTGAATATCTGCCGGGTTGCACCTGACACTTCCAGTTGAGAGGTTGCAATTCGGTTAACATAATCGATGAAGTAAGGAGCTTGCGACTGGTAGTTCTCCGGCAAATCAACCAGCGAGATACGCTCTTCGGAGGCAGCTTTTAATTGCTGATCATTGATCCAGCCCTCACGAAACATCGCCGCCAGTACAAGGTTCCGTCTCGCGTGCGCTGCCTCCAAATTTCTCACCGGAGAATACCGAGACGGCCCCTGGATCATCCCGGCGATGGTGGCCGCTTCGCTTAAAGAAAGGCCCCCGAGTTCCTTGCCGAAGTAAATCTGTGCTGCCTGTTCGACGCCACGAGCAGCCACAGCTGCTCGATGTCCGAGGTAAACCTCATTGCAGTAGAGGGCAAAGATATCTGTTTTTGAGAGCCGCCTCTCAAGTGCAAATGCCAACATCGCTTCCGCATATTTGCGTCGGAAGGAGCGTTCGGGAGAGAGGTACGTATTCTTGATCAGCTGTTGAGTGATGGTTGAACCACCCTGGCCAATTCGTTCATCGCCTGCATTCCGCAGCATGGCGCGGGCGACGCCGAAGACGTCAAGACCAGGGTGTTCAAAAAACCGGCGATCCTCGATCGAGAGGATGGCGTGGGTAAGGAGTGGCGGGATTTCGCTGTAGCCCAGCGTATTGCGTTTGCTTGTCTTGGAGGAGAGATCATTTGTGAGAATCTCAGGTTCGAGGGTAAACGAATCGAGTGAAACTTCGTCGGTCACGAGTCCTTCGATTTTTGCGCCTTGGAAACTGACGCGCACTATTCGAGGTTGAGCCTTTTGACTGGCTTGACGAGGTCGGATCTCGATCGCTCCCTCATGTCTTACAAAGCTGCCACTCCAAACATCGCTGGCGGCAGTTTCTGTGTAACCGGCGCGACGCAAGACTGCGATCAAGTCATCCTGGGAGAATCCCTGGCCAGCACGAATTGTTCTGGGCGCCGCATACAGTCCAGGACGGCTAGTTAAATAACCGCTAGCGAGACGAGCGTCTATGATTTTTGAGTAGTATTTGTAAGACTGCAGGAAGGAATCACTAGCGACAGCCAAAACAATTACGATAACCGCTAATGCGACCTGAAATGGAGGCCGACGTGCTGTGCGAACGCACTTTCCAAGAGCCCACCGACAACTTCGCGCAACACCGCGAATGGAAAGAATACGATGCTCGGATACGGAGGAGATCTCGATTGTCATTTATGAAGACCAACCCGAAGGCAACCGAGGGCAGGAGGCTTCTCTTACCTCCCTCAAGGCTTCCCCCCGTTGCGCAACCCTTCAGTAGTTCTGGATATCTTCTATAAACGACTAATCCGAGTGATATTTCCTAAGAGGACCCAAAAGTCGTGCGGAACGGCAAAACGGCTTCGAGAAGATTCAGACCTAATAACGCTGAAAGCGTTCGCTAATTGCAGCCCAGGGTTGCTGCAACCCTGGGTGAACAAATCCCTTAACGGACACAACTCTGAAAGAGTTGCGTCGTCGATTGTTCGCAAGCAGTCGCAACTCTTTCAGAGTTGCGAGAGGGACAATGGATGTACTTCTACCCAGGGTTCAAAGCAACCCTGGGCTCCAATTAGCCAACGCTTTCAGCGTTAAACTTGGCAAAGGTTTCAGATCTAGGTCAGCGACGTGGCCGGTCGTTTGGCAGGGACTTCTTTTCGCCGCCGAAGCTGATACCACTTGAGGGGTGGCTCAGTCGCGGCCGCAATCACGCGTTGGATCTCGGGGATACTTTCGTTTCCTGCTTCATAACCAGCCGAAATCAGCTCGTCAGCCCGCCTCATCTCATCCCACCGAATATGTCCGATCTTGGGCTTGATGACCAGATCCGCAACCGCAGATTGGTAGAGAGATGCCGTGCGTTGCACCAACATCATTGACTGCAATACCACGCTGATAATGGATAGCGATGGGCCGAGAAAAGTCGCGCCTTCTGCATTCACGTCCACGGCAATGACTACATCGGCGCCCATGGAGCGCGCCACGTCAGACGGTATGTTGGCAACAAGACCGCCATCCACGAGTTGCCTTCCCTGTTGATCAGTCACAGGAACGTACCATCCCGGGATGGCACAACTCGCCCGAATCGCAAACGGCACGTCACCCTCGCCTTGCAGGATGACTCCCCTTCCGGACTTTAGATCGGTGGCCACAGCGGCGAAGGGTATGGGAAACTCTTCAAAACGCGTCACCGGTAATTGGGATCTTAGGTATTGCTCTAACCTCTCGTTGCTCTGAACACCCATTCGCGACATCGTCATACGACCAACGTCACGCCAGCGCAAACTTCGCGCGATGGACTCAATCTCAGTAATAGACATGCCGGAAGCGTAGGTGCCGGCTACAAGGGCGCCGGCTGACGTACCGGCTAAGAAATCGATAGGAATGTCATGTTCCGAAAGTGCCTTCAGAACACCCACATGAGCCAACCCACGCGCCGCGCCTCCAGAAAGCGCTAAACCGATGCTGGGTCGCTTTTCTGTATTACGAGCTGCCATTACTAGATTCTACAGTTCTATTGATAACTGTGATCCATGAAATCAGACCGTGCTGATAGTTTTTGTCCTGGTTGAAGCAAGGGCAAGGTCTTTTCGTAAGGGTCACTCCTCAGCTTGAGTCTGGTGTGAGGTCATCACCGACAAGTGAATTTCAAACGGTCCACACCTGCACTTAATTCGTCTTAAACTGGATTCAACATGACAATCTCGGCGCGTTCTCGTGCACTGTCTAAGAACGCGTCCGTATCCGACTCAATTTTGGATTCTGTCAGGATCGCCTCAATCTCACTTCTCACGTCTTCCAGCTTCGGTATGATTTGACCTGGCGATCGGCTTCTCAAGCGTGGAACATAAACATCCTGATAATACGCTGCAACTTCTGTCTGCGAAATCAGCACGAAATTGCGAAACCGGAAGTCGAGGTACTTCTCTATCCTTACTCGCTGCTCAAGAATTTCATTTAGTTTTTCACTATTGAGGCCAACCCGCAGTAGGCGTTGTTGGAATTCACCCGCCGATGGAAAGAGTTTCACCAACTGATCGCGGGTGTTCTTAATCTCCTCATCGGTGGGTGAGATTGTCGGTAACTTTTCAGCTTCCTGAAGAATGAGTCTTTGATCGATTACCAACCTCAACGCGCGATTCAGATCCGCTGAACTGGGATTTGCGAGCGACGTATTCGGCTGCAAAGCTAATTGCCAGAGCAAATCGGAATAAGTGATTAGGTCTGTGTGCACGCCCGCGTTTACTGTAGCCACCATCTTGTCGACCACCTCTTGTGCCCGGCAAGAAGCCACGGCGTAAAAAGGTAACAGGCCAACTGGCAACATCAGGAAAAGCCTCAACAATACCCGGGCCTTCTTCGCTCTTTTCAGATTCGACTTTGTCATTGTCTCAATCTCGTTCGTAATACTCTTTACCATTTGTCCAACGCAGATTCATTAGAACGTTTGTGTAAATCTAAAATGAATCTGCGTGCGTTTTGTCCGGTAAATCGCAGGAGGAGCGTCAAAGTTTGGGGCCTGCTGCGGGATCAGGAACTCCGGCGGATTCAACAGGAAACCATAATCGACCGCCAGTGCTCCACCGAGTGGAGTTTGGATCCTGAAACCGAGGCCCACCGTGTTTGTCCAGTGAGCTCGCAAATTCGCGGCCTTAATTGCATCTAGAAGATTCATCGGTGGAACAACTGTCTCGTCTCGCTTTCCAAATAAATCTCCGACGCGGCGGAAAACATTGCCGCCATCGTAGAACGGTACAACCTGTAATGATCTGCCCACAGGTATACGGGCTTCCAGATTAAGTATCGCCAGGGCGTTGCCACCGACGGGCACGGTAAATGGGTTTAGGGCGATAACTTCGCCATCCTCATCATGAAACTCGCCGACCGGGATAATCGCCTCTCTCGGCCCGGCTTCTTCAAATCCAAAGCCGCGCAGGGAGGACGAGCCGCCTGAGAAAAATCGTTCGCTGATTGGCAAGGTCAGGTCGATTTCGTCTATGGTTCCGTTGTCGTCGCGATCGCGAGGATTGAAAAGATTAGCCAGCCCCAGAGTAGCGTTAGCAGCGAACACGGTTCCCCGGAGGCGATTTACCTTGTGGTACCGGCGGTAGCTTGCCTGGAACCTGTTGAAAGAAACGTTTCCTCCCAGTTGTCTCAGAGCTACTGCATAATCCACGCTTAAAAAATCGCCGCGAGTAGCATCGACTTGATTAAACCGACATATCTCACCCCGAGCACCCGGCTCGGTGCTATCGGCAGCCCGCACAGTTCCTATCAACGCGCGTTCACATCGCTCGCGCGTATCTCGCACAAATGAGCCTCCAAATCGCGAAAGCCTGATGGCCCGATCGGGTTGGAGGATTGGCTTGATCAATAAACTCTGGAGGTTGAATAAGCGCACGTCTTCGTAGCTGTACCGCGCAAAAACAATAGTGTGCGTCCTGCGGTCAAGCACACGTTGTGTTTCCAGAGTTACCGAAAAACGATTGATCGTTGGCTCATCAACCGGAGTGCCGAACTCATCCACCGGGTTTCCGTCCTCATCAAGTCGTTGCACGATGCCGTTGGTGCCGCGGTCGATGGCGGAACGAAAGAATCGAGTGACGGTGGAGTCTCGGTTGTATTCCACCGTAAGGGCCAGTGGAGCAAATTGTCTCTCACCGTAACGAGCAAACCTTGGATCTACATACTCGAAACGCAGCAACTGTTGACGCTCGCTCGCCCGCAAACGCATCGCTCCGTGTCGTAGTTTGTTCATCAGGTTGACGTTGCTGAACTCGAGCAACCCCAGAGGACCCGTGTCAGTTGAGTAGCCGCCACCGTAATCCATGACTCGCGGCTTCTTTTCCTCGACATCGATGATCACATCGACCTTTTTGTAGCCGGAAGCAGTTTCACCGGCAGGCTCCGTATGGATAACAACTTGACGATAAGCGTCCGTCAAATAGAGCTCCCGTTCGCTTTCAGATAAGCGATCAGCTCTCAGCACACCGCCTTCCGTCAGAAAGATTGCACGGAGGATGGCCTTTCGCTTAGTGAGCTGGGTGCCTGCACTGCCCGTTACTCCGTTGATGATGATGTTATTGACGAAGACCATCTCGCCTTCGTTGGTGATTGTATAGATAAGACGTATCTGCTCCTCTTCACCCTTCTTCGGCAACTCAACTACGGAGAAGTTGAGCTGGGCGTTGACATATCCTTCTCGGGCATAGAGAGCAAGAACGCGCTCGCTGTCGGCCCTCGCCTGAGAGCGAGAGAACGGGGCGCCAATCACCGTCCGTAACCGATCCTTAAGTCGCTGCTCCGTGTAGATCTTGTTACCTCGCACCTCCACGCCAGCGATTCTCGTCAAAGGTCCTTCATCCACATTAAAGGTAATGATCAGATTTTCACCGCTGATCGAGACGCCCTGGAGCACTTCCACTTCGGCACGACGATAGCCAAGGTCGCGCATGTAGTTTCTAACGATTCGCTTGTCCTGCTCGAGCAGGGTAAGACTCGTATAGCCGCGACCGTAGCCCAGGAATGGAATCAAACCGAGGGCACTGGCTTTTTGACTCTTTAAGTCTGCCTCAACATCCTCAAGAGTCAGTTTGTTTGTTCCCGTGATCCGAATGTCAGTAAGACGAAAACGGCGTCCCCTATCAATTTGGTAGGTAATGTCCACCAGACGGCCACTCAATAATTCTGGATTCAGATTCTCGCAGGCTTTTATATCTTCTCCTGAAGCCGCTACGGGCAGAGGAGGGGTTACAGTGCAAACAGATGTGACTTCAGTAAAGAAGTAACCCTCTTCCTGGAGGCGGTTCCGAAGCCTACGAGCACCCTCTTCAATGGCTGACACGTCAATATTGCCTTCCCGCATTACCGGCAAGAGCTCGCGCTTTTTCTCTTCACTAAGCGGGTAGTCAGGGATGTTGACGTTTACCTTCGGCCCCACCGCGCCCGTCAACTCAATCGTCATCAGATTGCCTTCAGTGTTGCGTTCGACGCGTGGGTCTTTCAACTGCGGCGACAGAAAGCCTTCGGCAATAATTGCATCCTTGATACGCTTAACGTCCTCCCCTAATGCCTCGCGAGTGAAAGGCGCATTAGGCTGAAGTCGTACAAGCGGACGCACTTTGGACGAATCGAAACCGGTGATGTCAACATTGAAGGTGCCGACTCGAGATTGTTCACCCGGAGTGATTTTATAAGTGACCACAGCACGGGTCCCGCTTTGATCAACATCTTCGGATGGTTCTACGGCAGCATTGAAGTAACCACGATCGCGTAAGTAAACCTGTATCTCGTCAGCATTACGGCCAATTATCTGCCTCGAGAGACGAGTGCCCGGCTGAACAAGGTTAAGCCGGCCGCGCAGTTCATCCTCGGATATGGGGGTGCCCAGGACTGGACCTAATTCCAGCCGTACCTCGGAAATCTGTATCTGACGTTGAATTATGAACCGAAGGCGTATCGGACCCGTTTTTGGCGGCGCTTCAAAAACTTCCACCCTGGCATTGGCGACTCGACCCGATTCGAACAAGGCCTGCAGCGAATCGCGAAGGCGGACCGCTGAGAACTCGGTGTTCGGTGCAATCTTCAGAACTGAAAGGAAGTCAGACTCGGCCACTGGATCGGTTGGCGAACCCTCAAACACCACTTCAATTGACGTAATCAGGCGCCCCTCGTATTCATCCATTCCGCCAGCTGCCGCCGCCGTCGACGAAGCAGCGAGCAAAATTAGTGACAGTGTAAACAGCACCGAAATACTGAGGCGAAGGTGAGCTGCCGACAGTCTCGGAGTCAGGACATGGCTTTCATGGGCGAGCAGCACTCCGGCTGCCGTTCCTGAGACATTCTGATTTCCCGTCCAGCTCTTGCTGTGCCCCATTGCTTAGAACCGTTTCCTGAACCGAATTTCAAAACTGAAAGCGTCATTGCGAGATGTGAGCTGCCTGGTTGAGGCCTGCTCGTATTGGGCAATGAAGGAGATACGATCAGAAACGCGATACTCAACAGCCAATATCTGGTTCGGGTCAGAAGCGACGTTGGTTGAATACGTGATCGATAGATTCTTGTTGATCCTCTTGCCTACAGTCAGGCGCGCGCCAGGAGTCGATCCCGTGCGACCACCAATTACCGGGTTGATTTCGAAACGACTGAGACCGAATAACCTGCTGGTCGCGCGCTGCGCCGGCGCATTGATCAAGGCATCGGTCAGCAAGCTCGTGGCCGTCCCCAGGCCGGACTGCGACAGAATCGACGCGCTGGTGTCTCCAGTTGAGAGTTGACCGGTTGTTATCAAGGCAACCACGTCTGCCTGAGGCAAGGCTGGCTCGGAACTGACGGTCGCCTGGGGCTGGGATAGGGGACCTGTGAGGCTTACTGTTATCCGATAACCTCTGATCTGTGTTTCACCCTGGATACTGACTATTGGATCGGCATTGCGTCGTGGCGGCAGATCCATCAACGCTCGAGTAATCTCATAGCGATCGTTTCTGAAATTGAGCGTGCCACTTGTAGCCGTGATTCGGCCTGAGATGACAGGATCCTTCACCGGGCCATTGAGTTGCAGCGAAACAGAACCGACTAAGTCCGCGAGATTGTTTCGCACTACCAGGGCATTGCGGCCTTCAACACGCAGGTCGTTGAAGATGGCAGCGCCAGTGAATTCAAGTTCCCCGCCTTCCTCGATCGATTCTTCCCGTCGAAAGTTGATGAGATCTGCGAGTTCAATGTCTTCGGTGTACTCGGCGCGGCGCAGGTTCACTATCCCGCCCACAAGTTGTTCCCGCGCAGATCCCTTGATCTCGAGATCTGTGTCAACGCTGGAGCGAAAATTTTCGGGGAATGGCACCGTGACGTTCTCACCATGAAGATTTACCCGGAACTCGGCTAGCGTGAAGCCTT
>DASSCG010000554.1:0-6375 GCA_035697925.1 Pyrinomonadaceae bacterium | reverse complement strand
GATTTCAAACAGGCCGCCGCCTCGATGCTTCAAGGTATGACGGCGCACTACCTCACTCACAGCACCTTTCCTATAAAGTCAGGCCAAACGGTTTTGATTCAAGCTGCTTCGGGCGGTGTGGGACTGTTGCTCGTCCAGATGGCCAAGAAGCTAGGCGCACGCGTGATTGGTACTGTAGGTTCAGACGAGAAGGCGACACTGGCGCGCGATGCCGGCGCCGACGAGCTGATCATTTATACAAAGCAAGACTTCGAGAAAGAAACCCTTGCGCTGACTGGGGACAAAGGCGTTGATGTGGTTTATGACGGCGTGGGAAAGACCACGTTTGAGAAGGATCTCAAAGTCCTTCGTCCACGCGGCTATCTAGTTCTTTTCGGTGGCGCGAGTGGAGCAGTTCCACCCTTTGATCTAATTCAACTTTCAAAACACGGGTCACTATTTCTAACACGCCCCACCCTCCACAATTACATTGCTACCCGCGAAGAACTGGAACAAAGATCCGGCGACGTGTTGCAGATGATTGCCTCTGGAGATTTAAAATTGCGCATACATAAAACCTACCCGCTTGCTCAAACCCGGGAGGCGCATCGCGATCTCGAAGGCAGAAAGACCAGTGGAAAGTTGTTGTTGATTCCGTAGTCGTGGATGCGCAGCTTTGAAGCTAAGGTCTAACCGAAAGTCCGCAGAGATGGCACATTCAACCAGCGCCGAAGGCGCGGCATAAGGTAGCCAGGGGCAAGCGCGTAGCGCGCCGCCCCTGGAACAATTGTAAAGAGAGATCTGCGCCCCGAAGGGGCGCACAGAACGATTCGTTTGGTCTGGAATTCGACCCTTTCAGGGTCGGGACCGGAACCTTTGCTTTTTCCGGGGGCGTTGCCCCCGGCTACTGACTGCGTCCCTTTCAGGGACTGCCGCTGCCGGTGTTATTAACTGCTCCTGCCGTCTGCTCAGAGCTTGAGGCTGAATCCTGTACGGTGAATATTCTTCACACAGGAAGTATCAAGTCCTTTCGCCGATCCCTTTTCGACAAATTCAGTATTCAGCCGTTCGATACAGTCTATGCCCTCGAGATCACCGAACCCGTGAGCTCCATGAGGAACGACGACGTGCAAACTATTAGGAAGGTTTCGAGCTGCTGCGTCGCCATTTGATGGCGGCGTCACGGGATCCCACTGACCAGTAAGAATCAAAACAGGGGTTGAAGCACGCACCGGCTCGCTATAGTCATTGGGAATAGTTGCCCGAGGCCATAGCGTGCATGCCTCTCGCTGTTGGCGTAGGCGATAATCCCCCAGGAAAGTGTTCGCAGCGAGCTTCTCTCCCTCGCCGGGCTTAATCCAGGGCAAGTCCTCCGCGCAAGTGACCGTGAGGTACATGCCGTTCGCTCCACTGCCGACGAGATTGCGTCGATAGTTCAAAGCACTCTCGGCGAGAGGAACGAAGTTGCCTTGCGCCGCTTCATGAATCAGGAGCGGCGCGCGACTGGCCGGCCCAGGGTGATACAACATGTAACGAACCGCTTCCGCTGCCAGATCCCGAGAGAGTTTTACCTTCACGCGTTCCTCCGGGTTACCACTTGCCGCTGCATCACCGCCCCGCGCGAAATTTTTTCTTACCTCAACCTCTATTGGTCCTTGGCTCAATCGTTCAAGTACGGCCTTGGTTTCTGCACGGAGATTGGGAAAAGCACGGTTGCAGGATTCATCAGCATTGCACTCCGACAAGATGCCCTGGAGTGCCCGCTCCATAGCCTGCGCAAAATCAAGTGGCATAAATTGATTGGTGGGTGCAACTCCTTGCAAGGTTACGGTGCGCACGTGCTTCGGGTGGCGTTTCAGATAGACGAGCGATGCGCGTGTGCCGTAAGAGCCGCCGAAAAGGTTGAGCTGCTCATAACCTAACGCTGCTCTTACTTCGTCCAGATCATCCATCGCAATCGGCGTGGTATAGAGCGTCAAATCGGCCTTCTGCTCGAGTTCTTGCCGGCACTTGCGCACGTCCTCAAGCGGGAAAAAGTAGCCGAGGTAACTTTGAAGATCGGATTCATTGAAAAACTTGCAGTTGAGTGGATGAGATCCGCCTGTACCTCTCTGGTCTACGAACAACAAGTCGCGATGCTCACGTATTTTGGCAAACTGCGGCGCGACATAAGGAGCGTCTTCGGTTGCTGATGACCCGGGCCCACCGGGAATGTAGACGAAGGGATCGGGTGCGCGCTCCTTGCCGGTAGCAGGAAACACAACCACCTTAAGGGTGATTTGACGTCCTTTTTTGGCGATGCGGTCTTCGAAAACTGGGTAGGTTCCGCACATGACCTTCTCGGAAGTCCCCTCAATACTGCACGGTGAGAGCAGAAGCGAAGGACTCATTGCGCGCTTGGCGCCTTGCTGCTGCGAGTTGCTGTCTCCCGTTGCTGGCAGCGAGATAAGAATCGTTATGACGAGAATTAGAGTAGTTCTCATTGGTGCGCACCTTGTTGGTTCTCAAGCAACGCGCACAGCTTCACTTAGCTGCACATCGGTGAAAGCTCTAAATGGGGATCGGCTAGTAAGTCCATTATCTGCCGAGTGTCTGTCTGTCGAGATTTAGGGTTTAACGGCGGTATTGCCCTTAAGAGTTACTTCCCTTAGTTAACACCGCGGGCCCGGATTTCGTGGGGACTATTTCCTGCGGACACACCGTGCATGGAAGATCTCAGATCTGAGATCTGAAATGTGAGATCTGAGACTAAGATCTAAAAACTCGGATTAACCTACGTTGAGAGTGAGATTTTTCGAACTAGTCGCGACGACTTCCAGTGAAACGCAGTAAAAAGAAAAACAAGTTGATGAAATCCAGGTACAACGAAAGAGCTCCCACTACAGCGAATGCCCCGACGCGGCCTTCCGGCAACGCAACCGCCATCTGCTTCAACCGTTGCGCATCCCAAGCCGTCAAACCAGTAAAGACCAAAACACCGACCACCGAGATCACAAATTGCAGCGCGCTGTTTTGCCAGAAGATGCCGACGATTGAGGCCAGGATCAGGCCGATGAGGCCCATGAACATGAATTGGCCGACACCCGCGAGGCTCTTCTTAGTTACTGTGCCGAAAACCGCGGTAGCTCCGAACATTCCCGCCGTAATGATAAACGTGGAAGTTATCGACGCTCCTGTATAAATCAGGAGAATTACTGACGAGGTGATTCCGGTGAGAGCTGAGTACAAGATGAAGAGTCCAGCAGCCATCGCGGGTGAAGTTTTTTCGACACGTGCCGAGAGATAAAACACCAATCCCAGTTGGGCGAAGATCAGCACCCAAAACACAATGCGATTAAGGATTAATGTTTCGATAAGAGCCGGAGATGACGCCACCGCAAAAGCGGTCACGGCAGTCACCAACAGGCCGGCAAACATCCATCCATATACGCGGGCCAGAAACGCGCTGACGCGTTCATCGCGGACATCAGCAACCTGCGGCGAAGTAAACGAAGTTTGGTTCCAACTCATAAATTCCCTCTCCCTCTAAACAGCCTGTAGTGGAGTCATTATACGCTGTTAGAGGTTTTTCCGCGTACTGGGGGTTCCGGCACGGTCAGATTCGTACCTCGGGCACCGGCTCCTGACTGCCAGGGGCACGACCTTTTTCACAAAAGCCTTGACACGTTTTTGGCTCCCTGCCTATAGTAAGCCCTCGCTTCCGATGCGAAGCGTTTGATGGTCGCAATTGATAATCGGCCCCGCTTGCGGGGTGGACACCGATTAAAACGAATGATTAATAGCACTTCAGTTAACTACTTCGCCTTTACCTACCGCTTCTTCTCCAACGGGAAGAGCGGACCGGCGAATTGTGAGCGTCTAGTGCTGTTGACCTGAGTTTTCAAGCACCAAAGCTTTTCAAAGCCAGCCGCGACTCCCGGAAGGGAACAAGTCGCGGCTGGCTTTTTTTGTGAACCCAACCTGGCCTTTTTGAGCCAAGAGACTTAAGGAAAGGACAAAGATCATGAATATCGAATACTGGCGCAGCGAAATAGATGAGACCGACCGAGAGTTGTTGCGTCTCTTGAATCGGCGCGCACGACTCGCAATCAAAGTTGGCGCTTTGAAGAGGGCCGCCGGCTTGCCTTGCTGTGACCCCGAGCGCGAGCGTGACGTACTTAGAGAGATTCAAAGGGCCAACTCTGGTCCACTGGACGAACGCGCCATAGCCAAAGTCTTCCGCCGGATCATCCGCGAGTCCAGGGCAATGGAATCAAGAGTGCCGACAATCGGAAATGGTCCAAATCAACACTCCTCGAATGGCGATGGCGCAAGACCTGCCATCGGTCAACACGAGGTTTTGCTGTGAGCCATGTGCGGCAGCCACCGAGAGTTGCCTTTCAAGGGGAGCGCGGGGCCTTCAGTGAGGATGCTGCGCACAAGTTGTTAGGAAGTGAAATACAACTGGTGCCGCGGCAAACTTTCCAAATGCTTTTCCAAAGCCTGGATGAAGACCTGGCGGATTACTTAGTCGTACCTGTTGAAAACAGTCTGATCGGGCCGATTCATCCGGCAGTCGAATTATTAAAGCAGAGCGCTTTGGATATCGTCGGTGAAGTCGAAATACCTATTCGGCAACACTTGATTGGCATTCCGGGCGCGGTGTTCGAGGAGATTGCGGAGGTTGAATCTCATCCGGCGGCGCTGGCGCAGTGCCAGCACTTCTTTAGGACGCATCCTCATATCCGCCGAGTCGAAACCGACGATACAGCAGGCAGTGTAGCGCGAATAATCGAGCGCGATGATCGTACTCACGCAGCTATCGCCGGGAGTCGTGCGGCTGAGGTTTACGGAGCAAAAATTCTTAGAGAAGGGCTCGAAGATCGACAGGAGAACTTTACTCGATTTCTGCTACTGGCGCGTCGCAGAGAATCTAACAGCCTCAGTTCTTAGGGAAAGAAACCGGGGAACTAACAACGAAGTAACAAAGGATACAAGTCATGATCGTTAATATGTCAACACTCGCCACCGAAGCTGAGATTCAACATGTAATCGAACGAATCAAAGAATGCGGCTATCAGGCTCACGTCATCCACGGTGCTGAACGGACCGTGATTGGGGCCGTCGGCAACAACGGGCGCAGGCCCGAAATTGAAGCGCTGCGTGCAGCCCCCGGGGTGGAGGAAGTTATTCAGATTACGCACCCGTTCAAGCTCGTAAGCAGGCAACTCAGGCAACGCGGGACTGTCGTCGATGTCGGCGGAACCAGAATCGGGGCCGACGAGCTGGTTGTGATCGCGGGACCCTGCTCGGTGGAGTCCGCTGAGCAATTGATGTCCACTGCGAGAGCGGTAAAAGCGGCCGGTGGCAACATGCTGCGCGGGGGAGCCTACAAACCGCGAACTTCTCCTTACGATTTTCAGGGTCTGGGAGTTGAAGCCCTGCATCTCCTGCGAGAGGCCAGCGACGAAACCGGTTTGCCGATCGTCACTGAAGTAATGAGCGAGACAGATGTGGAGATTGTGGCTGAGTATGCGGATATGTTGCAGGTGGGCGCACGCAACATGCAAAACTTCTCGCTGCTGCGAAAGCTGGCGACCATCCCTCGACCAATTTTATTAAAGCGTGGACCATCAGCCACGGTAAAGGAGTGGTTGCTGGCAGCCGAGTACTTGTTGGCAGGAGGAAATGCCAACGTAGTTCTCTGCGAACGCGGTATCAAGACATTTGAAACCGCAACTCGTAACACTCTGGATTTGGCCGCGATTGCTTTGGTTAAGGAGTTGTCGCATCTTCCGGTGCTTGCAGATCCTTCACATGGGACGGGCTTACGAAGTCTGGTGCCGCCTATGTCTAAAGCTGCTGCCGCGGCTGGCGCCGACGGTTTGATCATTGAAGTGCATCCGTGCCCTGAGCGCGCGCTGTCTGATGGACCACAGTCGCTCGACCTTCCCGGCTTTGCTGAGTTGATGAAGAGTCTTGGGAAGGAGTATCCAAGAGCGGTGAGGGCCGCTTAATCGGAAAGTGGGTTTAAGGAAGAACGAGACGACGCCATGTCATTTCACCGCTTTGGCGTTCTCGGGTTTAGCGAATAATGATGCGGCCAATGGTCGATTAAATTCGATCGATTCGTAGTTGATGCGGCTTGTTTGATGGCCGTTGATAAAGTGGTCCACGACGAAGGCAGCAGTCACTCCATTAATTTCGACCAGCCTGAATAACCTGTCCTCTTCGGTGACCTCTTCTGTTTCATCTGAGTCCGGCAGGTTGCGGTTGCGTTTGTAGATCACCTTCGAAGGCAAACCGTCCTTTGCGCCAAACTCATATTCAACCCAAAACCCATCCGGATAAGTGAGTCGCACCGTCTCGTTGCGTTTGGCTAACCCGGCCTCTCGACGCCCGGCATAACTAAGGGTC
>DASSCG010000553.1:0-2799 GCA_035697925.1 Pyrinomonadaceae bacterium | reverse complement strand
CTGATTACATCTTTCGAACCAGAAAATAGTCAGATCTTCGTCGATGAGGACCGACTGTCAGATCTTGGTCTGACGCTGCGCGACTTGGCTCATTTTCTCGAATCACAGCCGTTTCTTTTTGCGGTGTTCACAAGGGACGATGTGCGACGTGCGGCTGAAGTCGCGAAGCCTGTGACGCCGACGCGCAGGCACTTGAAGTACAAATAGACTCACTGACCATCTTGACGACCGCTAGGCGCGTAAACACTGGCTTGTATCGTTTCGTAAGATCAGGTAGCAGTGCGATCGCGGGACTTAAAATCCGTTGTCCGAAAGGACGTGCGGGTTCGACTCCCGCCCTCGGCACCAATTCAGAATCAATTGGTTGCAAGAACAAGAGCTCCAAACCCATGGAGGTGTTGCAGCCGCTTTCTATCTTTTATTATGGCGTCCTTTTAAGGTTGGAGATCATCATTTTCGTACAATCTCAGTTGCGGTGCTCAAGGCTACGACAGTAGCAGAACTGGCAAGATCTTTTCCCTGCCCCTTAGCTAAAGTCCGAAATCGCGCCGCAAGATTTCCGGCAGCTTCACCAACGACGCTAATCCAATAGTCCTCTGGTACGACCGGCAACGAGAGAAAGACTTCCGACGAGTAAGCATCAGGATCGACAATAACGTAATCCGTTATTGCCTCTCGGCGAAAATCGTCGTTGGGAATCTCCACAATCCTAATGTTGGTAGGTTTATCAGGCGCTATCTGTTTGAACTGAGGTGTAGCATCAAAGCTGCTGTCTGCCGGAATTATGAAAGTGAAAATGACGCCGCGCTTGATGCATTCACGAATTGATTCTTTGATGGAGCGCCTGAGCACGTATTCGAAGGGGTTCGGAGTAATCCACCATATGCATGTTTGTGACTTCGAGTGGTGTGCTCGAGTAAGATCTTCGGTCATATAGAGCCAGGGGTAAGGTGTATGGGATCGCCCGTCCTGCCTTTTCGCGAGGTCACCTAGCTTGACTTCTAGTTCAGGCCACCATTTCTCGAATACCCGCTTTAAAACGTCGTCAGACAACTCGTGATCGGGGCCTAACCGGCGGTTAATACTTCGCAGGAGGTTCAAGATATCGTCTTTAGAGCAGACCGTAAGCTGGAACTGCGTAAGCGGCCCGGTGATCTCCGACGGTTCAACGTCGAATAGCAGCGGTGATACATAGGACTTGTCGATTGCCTTTGAAATCGCTCCTGCTTCGAAATGAAGCCACGGTGCAGTGTAGTTGTCCCTTGTAACGCACACGATTCCATAAGCTGATTTGCTCAACTCTTCACCAAGGACGTCGCTCCACCGCTGGCCCTTCTCAATGTCTCCGCTGGAGATAAAAGGTCGTGCGCACTGGATGACGAGCGGAATCCACTCATGCAAGGTAGTGGCAAGATCGTGGCTAATGATTCCAGACCAACTTAGAAAGACCCTCATTTCGATGCCTCCTGATTGTTTCAATGGGATAAGCGCGGAGCAGACGGCTCAGCAATATGACTGTAGCTGCCAAAGCCGCTCATTGCTGAGAATGTTTTGAAACTGGCTATCGCCCGTTGAGGCCGAACGCTGCGCTTGGAGCGGTTTACGCGCGCAACTTAACACAAAAAACCGGGTCATGGCGAGTACGATTCCTGGGGCCGCAGTAGATCGTTTTCCGTTAATTGGACGATTTGATCGGCAATGTACCTTGAGAACCAACGAAGTGCGACGTAATCGCAAAGAGTGTCCACTGGGTGCCCCCGCGAGGTCGCGTCAAGCAGGTCAGCGGACGGGGGTCACCACGGTGCGGGAGACTGGCCTGATGTGGGCGAACATGCTGCGGGCGTTCCAGGTTGGGAACGCTCTTACAAGCGACGAAGGCCCGTCGAGTTGGATGCGGTAATCGCGGGTAGCTTGGTCCCAGCTGAGTTGGCCGGCGTGCCATTTGACGATGGCTTCGGCTTCCGCCGTGATGTAGAGGTCCTCCTCGAAGCCCGGGTACTTCTTGCAGATCTCGGTGTCTCCGTGCTCGATGAGCAGCCAATAGCGTTCACTGCGCGTACGACCGGTGAAGTCGAAGCGGATGACGACGCGTCGATTCGGGAGCCGCTCTCGGCGGAGCGCCTTGCACATCGACCACAGGGCCACAAAAGGATCCAGATTCTCAGGGGCGATCTCGAGCCACCGCGCCCCCCACTCGCCGAGAGATTGGCAGACCGCGAATAGTTCACGGCCCGCGGACGTGAGCGTGTAGTGCTGCCCGCGCCTGTCGGCCTTGGGTGCCGACTCGACGATACCGACGCGTTCCAGCTGCTTGAGCCGCTGTGAGAGCAAGGTACGGGAGAGTCCGGGTGCGCCCTCCAGGATCTCGTTGAAGTTTCCGCAGCCAAGATAAAGGTTGCGGATGATCAGCGGTGTCCAGCGCTCGGCGAAGATCTCCGCGCCACGGGCAATTGGACAATATTGACCGTACGTCCTCACGACGCCAGTATTGCGCGCTCCGGTTCGGTTGTGAAGTACAGATTCTTGACTAGACGGTCTTGGTTCCCGGTGGTGTGATGTGGCCCTCGAGAAAGGAGAACACCACAATGACGACACGGACAACTAAACAGTTGGAATATCTCATAAGAGGCTATGCACTTGTTGCGACCCTACTCGTTGCGACACTACTCGTTGCCAGCGTTCACACGCCGGCGCTCGCCAGGAAAGGCTCGGTCGACTGGGCGATGAATGCGACGATTATCGATGGCTGCAGCTGCCGCATACTGTGCCCGTGTATCTTCGGATCACCCGCCACAGTCG
>DASSCG010000552.1:0-5709 GCA_035697925.1 Pyrinomonadaceae bacterium | reverse complement strand
CCCCACGTATCTCGGAGAGTTTTTGGACCAACTGCCCGTGGCATGCTCCCCTTGCGGCTGCTGTGAAGACGCTGTGGGTCTTGCGAAGCTCGTCATCGATTGCGCCACGGACACGGTGACAATTGAGCGCGGGTGCCGTCGCTTCGTTGTTACTCCTCGCACGGAAAGGTCGATTTGGGCCATGCGCACAAGAAACTTTGTGCCGAATGAACTAACGGCTGCTTATCTGCTGCAGTCTGACAAACCGGCCGCAAACATGGTTGTCGCATCCGTTGAGGTTGACCTGACGGGAACTCAAATCAAAGAACTTCAAGATGTACTGAAGCGACCTCCAGTGGTAACGGGAACGGAGACCACCGGGACGGTAACGACGCCGGAAACGGAGACGAAAGTTGCTTCTAAGAAAGGACGCAAAGAACCGCAAAACCCGGAGAACCCGCCCGGATAATGAGGTCACAACAGCTGTGCCTCTCGGCGCAACCTTTGAGAAGTTGCACCGAGAATAACTGACTCAGACGTTACCGTTTGATTGTAAGGGTTCCTTAGTATGAAAGACGCTCACCTAACGACACAGGCCGATCCTGTAAGAACCAGGACAAGTTCGGTAGATCCGGCGCGTGCGCCGAAGCGCGACAACTCTCTTCAGGATCTTCAACACGCAGTTGGCAATCGAGCTCTCAACCGGCTCCTTGCTCACTCGCGACCGCCAGTTCAGGATGCACCGCAACAGATTCAGCGAAAATGTTCCGAGTGTGAGGAAGAAGAGAAAGAGGAGGGTTGATACCGCCGGGGTTCAGGTTCCCGCCGTTTCCGCGCGTTGTTGTTCCTGCTGCAATGATCGAATATCGCCAAACATACCTGTGATGTAGGATTCGAGCGCTTCCTTGCCTTCGTTTTGGGGGCACACGCTCAGTGAGTCCAAAGCGCGTTCCCGTTCCTGCAATGCCGCCCATAACATAAAGTTCCTGGTATCTAATCCCTCCAGGATTGCCTTGACCTCCTCAGCGTGCGTGGCGACTGTGTTCTGCTCGATGTAGGAGACTAACTCGGCACGTCTCGGATGATCGAAGCTGGTGCCATATAACAACGGGAGCGTGACTTTGCCTTGCTGCGTATCGGTTATTCCGGTGGGATGCCAGATTGAATCCACGTCGTTGAAAATCTGGAGCGTCATGCCGACGTGATGTCCGAAGTTATTGCAACCCGCGATCAACTCAGGGTCATCTGTTCCCACGATGGCGCCGCAGGCACAAGCGAGAGCAAAGGCAGCTCCAGTTTTCCCCTCCACGGTGAACCAATAGTCTTCGATGGTTGTAGTAACACCGGCGAGGTCTCTGTCCTGACCGGCGGCCAATTCGTAAAACTTATCGATGAAGAGTTGGTTCACGGCGCGAAAGCGATGATCGGGAAGTGGAGCTTTGCTCAAAATATCGTGAGAAAGCAGATGGACCGCCGAGCCAATGTTGTAAGCGCGCGCCGGACCAATCTGCGCCCAGAGACCGTTGGGGCGATCCTGGTCTTCAGTGTCGTCATACAACCGCATGGCAACTGAAAATGTTAAGAGCGCAGCCGTTACGTGAAGTGCGTCCTCAGGATTTCCGCCGACGGCACGACAGGAGGCGAGCGGGAGCGCAGTCTCGGTAGGAGCGGGCTCTTCGAATAAGGGGCTTATGACTTCGCGCAGTCCGGGCCAGAAATCGGGAGTCGATTCGTTGAGAATCGTTCGTACCTTTGGATATAGTTCCTTAATCCAACTCATTAATCTATATACAAACGATCCCGTCTTTCAGGAACCTTTCCCTTTCCCAATGCTTCTAAATAATATCGGGCGAGTGCAGCGCCGGCTTCGACATCGCCTTGCTTATCGATCTGTTTCAACAGGTCTATTGCCTCTGGAGTACGGATTTCACCAAGCCCGGGTATCAAGTGTTGCCACGAATACTTGCGTTGCTTCAATGCCTCACTGATGTACGACACGGCTACCGGATCGCTGACATAGCTAAGAGCCAACGCAGCGTTTGCAATCTGCTCGGCGTCGCTGGTGTTTGAAAGCTGATTTAGTAACTCCTTGCAGATCCTTTCCAGTGCTTGCGCGTCTCTGGGTGTTAGGGTCAGCTCCATCTTTGATTGCTGAACTGTGGCGCCTGAAGCGGTAAGCATTTCAGGGTTCAGGTGAACTTGAATTGAATACTTGCCAGGGGCCGCAAATCGATACCACTCGTTCAATATGTACCGTCGCTTGTAGTTACCACTCGCTTCCACTTGAATGCGCCCGATGGCGCCAAGCCCTGAGGAACTCAATGCTGGTACCTCGACAACCTCACCGCCGGGCGCTTTGATAGTAAACGACAGGGCGCTTTTGTGGTTGTGCCCGAGGTCCAGCGCGATCGCCTGGTTGGAATTATTTGCGATCTCGAGATCGAAATAGACTGGTGCGTTCAGTGGTACCGTTGCAAGTAGCAACTTGAAAGCAATAACAATACTCATAGCGATAACCTACCCCCCGAGTTCAATTAAGGCAAAGGATCGATTTCATTGGAGATGCCACTCTTTGTGATTTTGTATCTCCAGCCTCCGCCGGTCTTTGGTTTGATTTCACGAGTAATGGTGATCGGTCCCATGAGGACCGTCGGCTTATTACTGTTATGGCAGGGACAGTGAAAACGGTAGTTCTGTACGGCAGTCTCAGTGAAATCCTCATAGGGTTTCTTTGCACCAGGCGAGTGATTGTCTTCGATAGGCCCTGTTGCCGGGTGCCATCTGATCGTTGGATTAGGAGCAGCTGCAAAAGGCGGATCTTTAGTGTGTGTGTAAGCGACGTGTTCACCAACTTCACAAGCGCTGAGATCGGATTTGTCTTTTCCTCCGGTGCTGGAATCCCAGTCATATTCAAAGTGCAACACCCCGCCTGCAGCTTTGCTACGCGCAGTTTCTCTGAAATTAGTGGGAATGGAGCAAGGAGCAGCGGTGCCGCCACCGGGACCGCCGCTGCACCCGCACGCTCGCATGACAGTCGAATCACTCTTCTGATTTATGTTAGTGCCGTCCCGCCTTTCAAGCACTTGTCGTTGGAAGGTCGCAATGTGATCCGACGGATTGCTCGCTACAAAACTATCGATCGCTTTGGTAAATACCTTCGGGTCGTGCGTCTTGTCTCGGGCCAAACCCTGTAGGTAATCCAGTGTGGAGCTTTTCTTTTTCTTGCCGTCAGCACCTGCTGTGCTCACGGTGGTGATCGGACGCGCCGCACCTTGTTGGACCACGTGCGTCAACTCATGCGCCATCAATCGCAGATCATTCGGACTCTCGTTTTTGCCCAGCCAGATGTCGTTCCCTAAAGTAAAAGCCCGGGCGTGGGTGCTTTGGTTCAATGCCGCTGCTTCGGAGTCGGTCTTAACACGCACGGCGCTGAAGTCGTAGCCGGTGCTGATGGCCATCGCATTCTGCACGTGCTTTGGTAACGGTTGGCCGTTGCCGCGACTCTGCATAATGCGCCTCTCGATCTCGGGTGAAAGCGCCTCGTGACCGCCAGACTGCTGCGCCGTTCTGCTGGGAGAGATTTGCAGTTGGCGTCCAGCGTTGATGGTGCGATGAAAACTGCGCTGGCCGCCACTCATCAACCCCATCACCCGCGGCAGGCTGACCTGTGAGAGAAAAGAAGCGCCCAGACCGCTGGTGCTGACTGCGTTGTGCAGCTTGGCGACGTCGTTGGCCACGCGCTCGGCTTCCAACTCCTGGACATCGGCCGGGGAGCTTAAACTGAGTTTGGTTTGGATTTTGGTTTGGGCTGCAGGACCCTCTTCACAGACCATCGGTTCTTCTTCCCGCGGCTGTTCTTCCGGAGCCTGTCGCTGAATGGCGTTGAGATAACCCGCTTCATACAGTTTCTGCACGGTGCGGTTGCCATGCTGCCGCTGCAGTCGATCGAGTTGGCTGCTAGCACGATGCGACGACTGTTTACCGGCTCCTTTAGATGACAGGCCGGTTCGTTCGTTCTTAGTTCGGGGACGCGAGGTTTTTCGCATGATCCACGCTCCTGGTTAATGTCCCGAGGGAGGACCGTGAATGGACAAAAGGCTTAGAAAGGCACTGGAAGCGAGGTTGCCTTGGGGGTTTCAAAACCGCTTGAAATTCAGGCCATACATTAGCACTTTCAATGCGTTTTTACTAGGTGTTTTCGCGGAAATAAGTGGCCGATGTTCAGGCCCCTAGGACGAGGTGTTGATCTGGTGCAAACCAGAAATGAGCGGATCACGTTAGCGCGTAACTGCGAAGCGTTGATACCTCAATTGCGGGGCTTGGCGTCCTCTGCGTTAGAACTGCGATTTAACGCAGAGAACGCCGAGATACGCAGAGGGCTCAATAAAAAACTGGCTCAAGCAACTCTACTCAAAACCCACCACTTTTACTAACATTTATCGCGGGCCGCAGCACCATCACAAGTGCACATAACTGTTTGGGCCAAGTCGTGCTGAACCGATTGTGATTTTTATCCGCAATTTGTAAAGGAGTGCAAATGAACTATCTACGTCTCGTCCTGGCGGCGCTTGGTGGCACGGTCGCGTCTTTTGCTTTTGGTTTCTTAGTGTTGTGGCTGGTGCCGGCTCTTTTCGAAGAAGCCCGCAAGTACCCGGCTGTATTTCGACCTAAAGAAGAAATGATGAGTGTTATGCCATTTGGATTGGTCGCAACGTTCATCGCGATCCTGGTTGTTGCCATAGTTTTCGCACTGATACATCACGGCCGATCGGGCACTACGGCGGGTGCGCGGTTGGGCCTCCTCTTTGGCATTTTCGCGGTTTGCAATGTGCTGCACAACTACGTGAACCTGAACATCGGGCTGAACCTCGCTCTCGGACAGGCTGCGGCTTACTTCCTTCAGTGGACCATCGTCGGAATAGTCATCGGTCTTATTTACAAACCCCCCGCTACACCATAACGATTCCCGTCATGAAGGGGCTTTCCTCTCGGAAGTCGATAGAGCCGTATGCGTATCTTCGGTACCGGCTGGGGGGAGCAGGTTTTGACGGAATTTCGGACATACGGGGCGGCTGCGGAACTTTTGGACGCCTATGCATAAGGCTTGGCGATGGATTCCTCGATGTACGCGGGTTGATTCTGCATCTAACCATTGAGAGAAAGTCAACTACCGCCAGCTAGAAGCAGGCGGCTTGCGGTTCCAACTTTCGGGCCAGCCGCTGGTCCTAAGACCAGAACGGACCGCTTCAGGGGCCAGTTGACGATCAGATGGCGAATCTCAAGATCACTCGTGATCGCGGCCCATGCAGACATGGAAACGGAGACTGGAAGAATCCACGTGGGCATCTTCCACACGCCTGATTGTTCTCCGCGCACTCTTGCGAATGCTCCTGTCCGTGTCGCATTGCAGCGCCCAGAAACTGTTCTCTCCAATAGGAGTGCCTTTGGGCGCGGCGCATTATAGATCTAACTATGCGGTATTTCGAGAGAGGATTGCGCTACGCAAAGCCTCCGCGCAATGCCGATTTCCTCTGCCGGATAGAATCCGGCAGTCTCCATCGGCGGACACTTATGAAAAACATACTGAGGCTGAAAGATATAATCTTCAGCAGGCCGCGCGCGTGACATTAACGGTGGCGGTGAGGCGTCTCCATGCTGTTGACTGTATCTTTGTAGACTGCCTCAATCGCGTCAATGCGCAGTTCCGATGGGCCGATATTCCTGATCATA
>DASSCG010000551.1:0-4747 GCA_035697925.1 Pyrinomonadaceae bacterium | reverse complement strand
AGGTATCGTTCAGAACCTCATATCCGCCTTCTGCCGTCCACCGGAAAACTCCGCCACTGGAAGTAGAACCTCCGACAATACGGCCGTCGCTCGAAATGGTTTTGGGTGCGGTGCCCAGTGCCAAGGGAATAAACGGTGGAGCTCCTTTTACTGAGTTGAGTGTGATGTTTGCTTCTGCAGTCGAACCTGCAACCGCAGTGATCTGCTCGGCCTGGCACGGGTCGTCACTCAGGCCGTTGCCGCTCTCGCTCTCGCCGTTGTAGAACTCCTCGGGACCGGGTATGAAAAACGGTTGCTGCGTAGGGAAACCGCCTCGCACGATCACGTCTGTGTACAGAGCGTAACGGGCTCCCGGCGTCAGACCGTTCAGTGTGAATGTTCCATCGTCTCCGGCCGCGACGCGGACGTAATCGCCCGACATCGCCGACACGGCATCTGCATATGGATTTTCGAGATTACGGGCGATCACGTTAACGCCGGTAATTCCGTCCCTCCCGTTCGTTTGCAAGATCCTTCCAGCGATCGATCCGTGCGTCTGCGGATAGCCGGGAGCCGGATAGAGATTTGAGATCGCCGCCTTGTCCTCGGTGACATCAACGATGGATTGAGCCAAACCAGTACCAGTACCCACCCTCTGGTTGATAAACGGGTACATAGTCTCGATCTCGTTGTTCGTGATCGTTGTCTGATATGGCAGCGTCGAGCAGCCAAGCGGTCCGCGTAGGTCGTTGGACAATAGGATCGCTCCGTTCGTCTGCGAGTGTGCAAGGTTGATCGCGTGGCCGAATTCATGCGTGAATACACCGGCATAGTATTGGAGGTCGTTGTCAGTAAACCAACGCGGGAAAGAGTTGATGACAACCCAACCTTCGGTGATCGTGCCGGTCGTCTCGTCTGCCCATTCGGGGCTGGCGATGCCAAGTACTGACCCAGGGGCACCAAAGAACTCCTGCATGACCTTGCGATCGGCGTCATAGATGACGTGAATGCCACCGCCATTGTCAGCATTGATCACCTGAGCCGCGGTGGCTGCATTTTTGACGTCGGGCAGGCCGATCGAGGCGAAATCACCGACAACTTGGGCCTGGAATGACGAGGTGGGGACATCCGTCCACTGCTTCGCGGCAAAGACTACTGCAGCGTCGGCAATTTCGTTAGTGACCAGAAGTGTACCCACCGGCGGATTCGCAGGAAGGACCTCAAATGGACCGATATCGGTATAGACGCTGACCGGTGTCGTGACGTCCCAACGGTAAGGGATACGCTGCTCGGCGTTCCACATAAACAGCGGCCCGCCGGCCTTAACACCCGTGGCTGCCATAATTACCAGCAGCGCGGTTATTACGAATTCACTCTTATTTCTTAGCATGGCGCATCTTCCCCCCTTCTATCCATTTATTGTTCACCGCACGGCGCACGAATGAGACGAAACCGTCCGCGTTGACCGCTCCTTTTTTCGTCGCCAGCAGCCGCCTGTCCTTGTCGTTGAGGAGCGTTGCGTCGACATGTACATTCTCGAACAGTCCTTCGTTCAGGAACTGGCTCGTTGCGTTACCGCCCTGAAAAACCACCTTGCCCTGCCCGAGCCCAACCGTTGTCTGAAGCCCAGTCATAGACGCACGCTTGTAGAGAAACAGTAATGCGTCTTCTCCGACCGTATATTTAGCCCATCCCTCCGGCGTCACGTTGAGGTTTACCTTGCCATTGTCCATCTTCCGGGGTTTCAAAAGGCCGAACTGGCGAAAGGTGTATTCCGGACCGATCTGCCCGCGAAGAGCCTCGTTGACCTGCACTGTCACCTGGGTGTAAGGGATGCCGTTCTCAAATCCATCGGAAACGTCCGTGACGAATCCGCGAATGATGTACTCCGACTCGCCGACCAGGTCGACGATGTTCGGCGCCGAGCTGACAGGAGCGGATTCAGCCTCGGCCGGAGCCGACGCAGTGCTTTTTGCGGTCGCGAGGGTCGGTGCTGTAGTTTGGACAGCGAGCTTTGCTTGCATCTGGGGAGCCCTTTCGGCCGAGCCTACAAGCAGTTCGTGAATGCTGCTTGCTTGGGTAACCCCAAGCAGGCCGCATAGGCCTAATATCAATACGCCCAGCTTCTGCATGTTTCGTTTAACCTTGTCCGGCGATATTGCCCGTACAACACGAATGCCAAGCTGACGGCATCGTTCCCTGATTCTTTTCATTCAATTCTTCCTTTCGTTTAAAAATGGGTTGGCAAGGCGGCTGTAAATCACAGGCCTAAAGACTACTCAATCGATTGAACTACGTTTGCGTCTTTTGGTGGCCAATGTAGCCATCGGCTACAGCTTTGTCAAGCCGATTTGTAGCCAGTGGCTACGTTGATTTGTGGGCAGGCAGAACAAAGGCGGCGATCTTCGGTGAGACGAGATTCGAAAAAAATGAAACTCGCTTGAGCACGAGAAGGCTCTTGAAACGTCAACCCGTTTACAGCAACACGCGTCAGATGGGCTTGGCATCATCTCATCTGGACGCATGGCGGGGGGCGGAGTATAAGTTGCGGCAAATACTTCAAACGGAACTTACAGGCCATGTCGTGTACTGGGTCAGGAGGGAGTATGACAAGGCAATTCGAGAGGCTGACTGAGGGAGTTATCGCGCTGGTACTCCTTTTCCTTCTCTGGATTCCGGCGTGGGCACAGGAACCAACTCCGCGTCAGGTCTTCGTGGTTAACACTCAAGACGCCTCGGTTTCATTAGTGGATATCGCCACTATGAAAGAAGTACGACGCATCCCGGTGGGACCACGGCCATATGGCGTTGTGGTGAGCCGTGATGGTCGAAGGCTTGCGGTCGGCGTCGAAGATGAGGAGAAGGTCAAGTTCTTCGACACAACCAACTTCACACTTCTCGGCGAAACGCGAGTGGGAAAGATGTTCAACGATCACATGATCCTTAGCACCGACGGTAGGTACGTCCTAGTCGCTAACTTTTACAGCGACGATGTAGTCGCAATTGAGTTGGACACGATGAAGGAAGCATACCGCATTAAAGGCGCCAGCGCGCCGCACGTCATCAAATACGGACCGCTTCGCAAACGTGCCTACGTAACCTGCAAGAAAATCACGGGCATCGCCATCGTTGACCCGCAAAGTCGCCAGCTCGTCAAATTTCATCAGATCAACGTGAACCCTCGCAGTCTCACGTTTTCGCCTGATGAATCGAAAGTCTATTTCGGTTCGTTCTGGGTAAACGGTTTCTTCGAAATGGATGCCGATTCAGGCAAGGTCACACGACTCTTCGCGCTTGACCCGCCCGCGAGTAACGCTTCTCCACAGGAAGTGACCTACCACGGAGTTGAGACTGTTTTCCCAGGCATCGTCTTAGCCGCAAATGAAGGCCGCTCGTATGTGGACGCTGTTGATGTCCGTACAGGCAAACATCTGGATCGTCTTAGCGAAGGCGTGGCGAAACCCTGTTGCGTCGAGCGAATTCCAAACCCAGCAGGTAGCACAGTCCGCGTGCTCGTCAGCAACATTGAAGATGGATCGCTGCAACTGGTTGAAGTTTCGCCGGAAGGTAAGATGCGGTCTATCGCGAAAGCCATGGTGGGCAAAGCTCCGAAGCGAGTTGCCTTTATGCCTACTTCCCAGTAGTGAGGAATGGAGGTTGCGAAGAGAAAGAGCGTTCTGAAACGGCTCACGCTCGCATTGCTCTCGGCATGCCTGTCCTTTTCAACCGCAGCACAGGATAAAACGAGGTCCTGGAACTTCGACGCCGAAAAAGCTGGCGCGATTGCCGCAGGTTTCACAAACGAAGTAGGTGAGTGGAAGATTCTCGCTGACGGGTCTGCGCCCACCAAACCAAACGTGCTGGCGCAACTAGCGAAGAACGAGCGACCCGTCTTCAACGTCGCGTTAGCGAGCGAAACCAGTTTCACGAATTTTGACATCACGGTAAAGTTCAAGGCGATCGCGGGCGTGATCGACCAGGGTGGAGGCGTGGTTTGGCGCGCACGTGACTCGAAAAACTACTACATCGCCCGTTATAACCCGCTGGAAAATAACTTCCGTGTTTACAAAGTCGAAGCTGGTCGTCGTGTGCAGCTTGGGACTTCAGACATAAAAGGCAGCGAAGGTTGGCACACGTTGCGCGTGACGATGACCGGCGATCACATCGAATGCTCTTATGATGGCAAGAAGTATCTGGACGTCAATGATTCGACCTTCAAAGAGGCCGGAAAGATTGGTCTCTGGACGAAAGCCGACGCGCAAACACATTTTGACGATCTAACATTGAGTGGTAACTAAGGCAAATGTTCACTCGAGCAGGTTATGCAACGGGTCGGCAAGAGCTACCAATAAAAGATCCAGTGCTCACCAAGCTTCAAGCGGACGGCGTCCAGATGAGCGCACTGCATAATCATGTGTTTCACGAATCTCCGCGCGTGATGTACATGCACATTCATGCCATGGGCGATTCGTAGGAGATTCCTTGAAATGCTAAACTCTCTCCTGACAAGTTGCTTTAAGCGGGCACTGCGTTGTTTACAGAGCAAGAGGACAATTTAATGTCATGGATTACTTTACAAACGGGGGCTGGAACAGAAGAGTACCAGGTTAGCGACTTGGATGAAGTAGTCTGGTGGAAAACGGAAAATGGAATAAAAGCGGTTGGTTACATGGACGTAGTTTCCGGTCTAATAAGTGAGAGTGACTTAGAAACGTGTCGGACAAAACGACCAGAGATTGTTCGTGAAATTATGGAGCAGCAAGAACCG
>DASSCG010000550.1:0-4130 GCA_035697925.1 Pyrinomonadaceae bacterium | reverse complement strand
CGTGCGGCACCACGTGCGAGCGGACGATCCCTTGATTGCGTACTTGCTTGGTTCTATTGCTAATGATGGTAAACGTCGAAAGAGCCCAAAATTCAGGAGAGCCTCGGAAATTCATCCTCAAAACCTGGGAAACCGTAGGCTGTGTTGAATATTCACCTCGGAGGTCACTTCGTCCGATGTCACTTAGGGTGACAGCTAAGTGGGGATTTCTTTGGTGAAGATTTACAGTTCGGCAGCCAATTCGGGGGCTCCCGTCATCCGGGCTCTTTGGAGCGGTGAGGCATTTCTTTGTGCCTGGTAGTTCACGCAAAGCGCGATGGAGCAAAGACGCAGAAAGCGGTCGGCTATTACCTGACACCCTCAGTTAGAGGCGCCGAGCCTCAAAGTTACTTACGGCCTTTGCACAGAACAACCTGCTTGACACGCGCAAGGGAACAATCAATGATGCTGAGTCAGATGATCAACCCAGGATTTACGTACTTGCTTCGCTTATCATCTTGCCAGCGGTCTTACCGCAAAACTTGTCCTTCACGATGCCAGATATCCTATTAGTCGAAGACAAAGACAGCTTACGTCGCGTACTTTATCTAACGCTCGAAAATGCCGGTTACACTGTAACTGAGGCGGCGGATGCACGCGCCGCTCTCAATGAGATTGCCCGCGCTCCGCACAAGCTCGTACTTACTGACCTGCGTATGCCTAATGGTTCAGGCCTCGATGTTCTACATGCTGCTCGTGCCGCCGATGGCGAGGTCCCGGTTATCGTGATGACAGCTTTCGGATCGATCGACGAAGCTGTTCAAGCGATGAAGGATGGCGCTCATGATTTTCTGCAAAAGCCTGTCGACTCGAACCACCTATTATTGCTAGTCGAACGGGCGCTGGAACAAGCGAGACTCAGGACCGAAAACATTCTGCTGCGCGAGGAATGGTCACGCCGCTACGGCTTTCCTCGAATCATCGGCGACTCTGCTGCGATTAAACGCGCGGTTGCTGAAACACAACGAGTCGCACAAACCGAAGCCACAGTCTTGCTGTTGGGAGAATCCGGAACTGGAAAAGAGTTGTTCGCGCGCGCGGTCCACCACCTCTCAAATCGTCGCGACAAACCCTTTGTAGCGATCAATTGTGCTGCGATACCCGAAACACTTATTGAGAATGAATTGTTCGGCCATGAACGCGGGTCATTCACTGGAGCTAGCGATCGCAGGCAGGGTAAATTTGAATTAGCTTCCGATGGCACAGTTTTTTTGGATGAAATCGGAGAACTCCCACTCGCGGTTCAGGGCAAGTTACTGCGGGCCATTGAGGAAAAGATGATCGATCGCATTGGAGGTCGCGCTCCAGTGCCTGTAAATGTGCGAGTGGTCGCAGCTACTAACAGAGATCTACAAGCCGCCGTGGATACTGGCGAGTTTCGTCGCGATCTTTTCTTTCGCATTGCGGTGTTCCCACTTGAAATTCCTCCTCTAAGAGATCGCGGAGATGATATCGTCCTGCTGGCCAGACACTTTGCCGCCCAACTAGGAAAGGATTTAAGAGGACGTGAAGCAAACCTAAGCGAAGACGCTTTGGCGGCTCTGCGATCTCACTCCTGGCCAGGCAACGTTCGGGAACTGGAAAATGCAATTGAACGCGCCTGCATACTTACGGACACTATGGTGCTCACTCCCTCGGACTTGGGATTAATGGGACGGGCAGGAGAAGACTCCGGTGCGCTCAGCGCTATCGACTTGTCAGGCACTCTCTCAGAAGTGGGTCAGCGAGCGCTGCGGTTCGTCGAACGCAGCAAGATCGTTAAAGCCCTGGAAAGCAACGGCGGTAATAAGAGTCAGACGGCGGATGAGCTGGGTGTCAGTTACAAGACTCTGCTGACGAAAATAAAAGACTACGATATTTGATTAGCGACCTGGCAATAAAAAACCAGCGGCTTATGTTTCGTGAGGTTTCGAGTCACCTGGTGTACGTCACTCAGTGGCCCAAAATTCAATCCACGAGTACACAATGCTTCACGACATTTTTTTGACGTCAATTGAAAGATACTGCACTGGTATGTTCCTGGAACGTTGGCTTTGTAGTGAACACCGATGAAAGATTCATCCAACGGTGTTCCTCCCCACAAACATACTAACCCATCAGATGCTAGCAGCCGCTCCGATGCAAGTTCTGTCGCGGATGCCGGCATGATCGCAGGCGAAACGCTTGAGCCCATGGCCGCCACGCCTGGCGAGCCCGTCATTCAGAAGCCAGCCAAAAAGAGTGAGCCCAGCACGGGGCGGTCTGCATTTTTTGTCGGCTCCGGCATTCTTATCAGCCGAATCATTGGACTGATCCGCCAACGAATCTTTGCGCACTACTTTGGTACCTCAGCTGCCGGCGACGCCTTCAGTGCGGCTTTTAGGATTCCAAATTTTCTGCAGAATATCTTCGGGGAGGGAGCCTTGTCGGCTTCCTTTATTCCGGTTTACGCAAAACTCCTTGCGCAAGATGATGAGGAAAAAGCAACCCACGTCGCCAACGCGGTGCTCGGCTTACTGGCCGTGATAACGTCGGTGGTTGTTCTGGTTGGCGTTCTCGCTACTCCATATCTAATCGACTTCATAGCGCCAGGGTTCGAAGGCGAAACCCGGGAATTGACAATCCGGCTTGTTCGTATTCTCTTTCCTGGAGCCGGCCTGCTGGTCCTGTCAGCATGGTGTCTCGGCGTACTCAACAGCCATCATCGTTTCTTCATCTCTTACACCGCACCTGTCGCCTGGAACCTGGCAATTATCGCGTCGCTGATCGCATACGGTGGACGAGTCGATCAATTCCCACTGGCGGCGGTCGTTGCGTGGGCGTCGGTCATAGGAAGCGCATTACAGTTCGGCATTCAACTACCGACCGTACTCAAACTGGTTCGCCCTCTGCGGCCGGTAATTGACACCACGAGTTCGCATGTGAAGACCGTCGTCACAAGATTCTTTCCGGTGTTCATGAGCCGCGGAGTCATTCAAATCAGCGCGTTTGTTGACGCCATCCTGGCGAGTTTTCTGCCAGTGGGAGCTGTCGTGGCTTTAACTTACGCCCAAAGCCTGTACACGCTTCCGGTCAGCCTGTTCGGAATGTCAGTGTCCGCTGCGGAGTTGCCGGCGATGTCACGGGCAGTTGGGACCACGCAGGAAGTGGCTCAGGTGTTAAGACAGCGCCTAAACGCTGGGTTACGGCGAATATCGTTTTTCATTGTTCCTTCGGCAGTGGCCTTCCTCGCGCTTGGTGACGTAATCGCCGCAGTCCTGTATCAAACAGGACAGTTCAAACAGGATGCAGCCATATACGTGTGGGGCATTCTTGCCGGCTCCAGCCTTGGGCTTTTGGCTTCCACGATGGGCCGTCTTTATTCCTCCACCTACTACGCGCTACACGACACCCGCACGCCATTGCTTTACGCAGTTATTCATGTGGCGCTGGCAACGGTTCTTGGCTATTTCTGCGCCATCCAGTTGCCACCCGCAATTGGTATTGCGCCTAAATGGGGTGTCGTAGGCTTGACGGCTTCAGCAAGCGTCGCAGCTTGGATTGAGTTCGTGCTTCTTCGACGCTCCTTAAATCGACGCATCGGTCAAACCGGGCTTCCCTTTCCCTATATCTCCAAGCTTTGGGCGGCTGGCTTACTGGCCGCTGGCGCGGGCTGGGGCTGCAAGCTCCTGATTGGGCCGCGCCACCCTATCCCCGTAGCCATTCTCGTACTGGGCGTTTACGGGCTTGTCTATTTCGCGCTATCGTCCCTAATGGGCATTGCTGAAGCTCGGACCGTGGTGGCGAGGGCGTTCCAAATAACCCGTAGCCTCAGGCGGTAAAATGGCTCTGGAGCGGGTCTGGCTAGAGGCAAATCCGCCCAAAACTCCTAGAAAATTGGTCTTTTTTCCTTTTTGGAAATTTTTCAGCGTTTTTCTGGAGAACATCCCTCATTGACCCTTTACTTAGGTATCCTGGAAAACGGAATGGGTGGCGCAGCGGCAGGCAGCAGGGGCGGCTTCGGGCCGCCATTTTCGTTTTGGGGCATTCCACCTGGCGGCCAGAAACGATCACTGACGCGGTGCCTTTCGTCTAACCTGGCCCGATCGAATGATTGACCGGGGATTCCCTTG
>DASSCG010000549.1:0-2967 GCA_035697925.1 Pyrinomonadaceae bacterium | reverse complement strand
GGCTGGGTCGATTCGGATCCCCTCACATTTCTGCGGCATCAGCGGACTAAAGCCAACCACAGGGACCATCCCAGGTGCGGGCCAGTTTCCTCCAAGTGTTGGTCCTTATTCGCTGGGCGCCGTTGTTGGTCCAATGGCGCGACGAATCGAGGATCTTTATTTGCTGTTTGATGTGCTGAGAGGGAAGAATACTCCCCGGGACCGGTTGATTGCAGACTCGCTCCTGAATAACGCGGGGAGTTTACGCGGACGTCGTGTGGCGTGGTATTCCGATGACACAGTGGCGCCTGTGACTGAGGAGACTCGTAAGGCTGTGACAGATGCTGCAAAAGCGCTAAGTGATGCGGGTTTGAGTGTTGAAGAACGCCGCCCTCCCGGAGTTGAACGCGGACATGAACTCTGGCTCAAGTTGTTTTCGAGAGCGTCCGTAGTACAGCTTCGCGATGTCTATTCAGGCCGTGAACAAGAAGGCGGAGATTTTGTGCGTTGGCGACTGGCAACCGCCGACGACTCCCCCACTCCCACGCTTGATGAGTACATTAGCTCATGGATGGAGCGCGATCGCCTGAGCGAAGAGTTGGGCAGTTGGATGAATGATGTTCCATTGCTGATCGCACCGGTCGGAGCAACGCCGGCATTCAAACATGACACACTTAAGCTAACAGTCGGCGGGAGTAAACTGAGTGCGTTTCGGGCTTTCAGTTATTCGCAAACATTTAACGTCTTTGACCTGCCTAGTGTCACGGTGCCGGCCGGTGTTTCATCCGAAGGATTGCCGATAGGAGTGCAGATTGTTGGTCGGCGATTCGAAGAAGATACCGTCTTAGCGGCCGCAGCCATTGTTGAAGCTGGGATCGGAGGATGGCAGCCACCGAAGTTGGGAATGCTATCTTGAATGGTGCTTCAACCACGAAGGCAAACCGCTCTTACCAATCCGCGAGATTTTGAGAGCCGAGTTTTACAATTCGACTTGCGCAAGTCTGCAGCTCAGGGAAGGGCGGTTTACTGCCGCTGCGCTGCCTCATAGTGTGACTCTTCCAACAGCACGTTCGATCCGATATAGTTTCAACCAGCAATCGTCAATTTCCCACGAGTTCCATTACCTGTCACGGAGGCAAAAATAATGGAGGTTCTGCTTACCTTTTTGTTCTTTGGATTTATCGCGATTGTTCTCCTCGTAATCGCTGCTAAAACCATCAGAATTGTTCCCCAGGCGACGGTGATGCTGGTAGAGAGACTCGGCCGGTTCGATAAGGTGGCGAGCAGCGGGTTGAACATTCTGGTCCCTTTTTTGGATCGACCTCGCGGGGTCTACTGGACGAATACACGTCCTGGTCTGACTTCTATCGACTTACGAGAACAATATATCGATCTGCCTCCGCAGCCAGTGATCACGCGCGACAACGTGACCATCCATGTCGATTCAGTCGTTTACTGGCAGGTAACAGATCCCGTTAAAGCGGTATACGAGATGAATGACCTGGTTGGTGGGATCGTGCAACTGACGATTACGGGCATGCGCGCTGTCATGGGTGAGATGGATTTGGACCACACGCTTTCATCCCGCGACCAAATCAATTCCAAGCTGCGAATCATTTTGGATGAGGCGACTGACAAATGGGGCGTGAAGGTAACCCGAGTCGACGTCAAGAATATCAATCCACCGGAAGACGTTAGAATCACGATGGAGAAACAGATGACCGCAGAACGCAACCGCCGCGCATTGGTGCTGCAGGCAGAAGGTGATCGCCAAGCGGCCATTACCCGGGCTGAGGGTGAAAAACAAGCGGCAGTGACTCGGGCTGAGGGAGACAAGCAGTCAGCAATACTCCAAGCCGAAGGAGCGGCACAGGCGCGGCTGCGCGCGGCGGAGGCTGAGTCGGAAGCGATTAACCGGATCACGCAGGCGATCGGCACGGGGGATCCCGCGCAGTACCTGATTACGACGCGCTACATTGAAAGTCTCAGAGATATGACGCGGAGCAATAATGCGAAAGTGATTTTTATGCCGGTGGAAACCGCATCGATGCTGTCGAGCGTCGGTGCAATTAAGGAAGTGTTTTCTCAGTCCGGCGAAAAGAGTGGAGAAAACCCGCCAGCGCCTCCGAAGCCGCGTCAGCTGCCGACATGATCAGAAGGCTGACGGCAGGGGCAGATGGCAGGAGCAAGACGGCAGGGGCAGATGGCAGGAGCAAGACGGCAGGAGCAGACGGCAGCAGCAGCGTTTTCATTTGTCATTTCTCATTTGACATCTCTCATTTGTCATTTTCAGAGCTTGTTTCGTGTTAGTTCGTGTGATTTCGTGGATCGCTTGTTTGCCTCAGGGAGAGAGCGAGATGTCAAATGAGAAATGACAAATCTGTCTTCCCCGATTACTAGCCTTCAAGCATATGCCGTGAGATAACCGTGTACTTTGACCCGGCGCTTCCTGGTTCACTGCGTATTACCATGCACTCCGATATCTCCAAAGCGATGGGATCGAAGTGCATTTTCGTGTGAGCCGCCGCGAGGTCCCTGACGCCTTCCGGCTTTCGAAGTCGCGCGATGGTCAGATGCGGATGAAACGGTCTGTCGTCCCTGGCGAAACCCTCTCGAGAACACTCGTCCTCGAGACGCGTGTAGAGCTCTGCCAGCCTTCCTGATTCATCTTTGACGCCGATCCATAAGACGCGTGGGATGCCGTGTTTGGGGAACACTCCAGTTTCCGCGAGGGCAATTTGAAAGGGATCTGACTCTTTGGCAGCGCGCGCTGCCGCATTCGAGAGGTTTATCAGTCTGGAGGTTTGGATTTCACCGAGAAATTTTAGGGTTAGATGAATGTTTTCTTCGCGGATCCAACTTGCTTGGGCGTGCGGCACGGATTCGCGCAAGCGCTTGATATGTCCGCTGACACTGGCGCGCACCCCAACAGACAGATCGATTGCGCAGAAAACGCGCCAACTTTCCTTCGTTAAAGACTTCCTATGA
>DASSCG010000548.1:0-6847 GCA_035697925.1 Pyrinomonadaceae bacterium | reverse complement strand
ACTCAGGTCCGAAAGTTTTTGAGTACCCTGAGGAATGGGACGCCTTTACTGGAAACTACCGATCAGATAGTCCCTGGTACGGGAGCTCACGTTTGTTTGTTCGCAAGGGTCGATTAGTGCTCGATGATCAGCAGTTGCTGGTTCCGCTGGGATCGGGAGTCTTCCAGCCACAAGGGGACATCAATTCGGCCGAACGTATAACTTTCGATACGCCGGTAAGCGGAAAAACCACGCACCTGAATTTCTCAGGTATCGATTTTTATCGAACCTTCACACCCTAGATCAGGAAACGAAGAGTGGCGAGCGCTACAGTTGTCACTGAACTCTATTGCGGCCCAGTTATTACTTGTTTTCGTCCAACACCTTACTAAAGGTTGTCTAATCGGAGTAACACTGAATGTCATCAAACCAAACTGCGAAGGACCCCATCCAAATTTCCATCGAGCCTTTGCAGGAAGGTGACCTTGCTGAAGCCGATCGTATCTTTCGCCTCGCGTTCGGTACCTTCCTGGGCTTGCCCGATCCATCTCAGTTTCATCAAGGAGGAGACTTCATACGGACACGCTGGAAGGCTGATCCGTCCGCCACTTTTGCAGCCAAAATCGAAGGCAAACTGGCCGGGACGAATTTTGGATCAAATTGGGGAAGTGTAGGATTCTTTGGTCCTTTGACAGTTCATCCTGACTATTGGGATCGCGGAGTGGGTAAGCTGTTGATGGAGCCGATCGTGGACCTCTTCTCGCGCTGGGGCACAAAGCACGCAGGTCTGTTTACTTTTGCACAGAGCGCCAAACACGTCGGCCTCTACCAACGCTTCGGGTTCTGGCCCAGGTTTCTAACCGCACTGATGTCGAAGCCAGTAACGCGAGGCGCTAAATCGACAGCTCAACTTTTCTCGACCTTGTCTCCCGACCAGCGTGAGGCGACCCGGGACGCTGCCAATGAGTTGACTGGAGAAGTTTTTGAAGGACTAAGTCTGAAAAGAGAAATTGATGCAATCGTGGACCAGAAACTGGGTGAGACCGTGTTGCTTTGGGAAGACTCTCAACTAGTTGGTCTCGCAGTTTGCCACTGTGGACCTGGAACAGAGGCTGGGCCTGAAACGTGTTACGTAAAGTTTGGAGCGGTCCGGCCTGGAGAACACGCTGAGGTTAATTTTGATCGATTGCTTAGAGCGTGTGAAGCGCTAGCAGCTGAACGAGGTCTCTCAAAATTGGCAGCCGGAATTAACACCGCGCGCATCGAAGCATATCAACAAATGCTCGCAATTGGGTTTCGAACTGACTATCAGGGCGTAGAGATGCACCGTCCTAATGAATCCGGCTATAGCCGGCCTGGCGTGTTTGTAATTGATGATTGGCGTTAAAAATAAATTTCGATTCGTCATGGGCATTTCCCTCGTACTGGGGATAACAGGTTCAGCTATTGCCAAACCCTGGCGAGGCATAGTGCCGCTTCGTTCGAAACGTGCGCACGTGCGCAGAACGCTCGGTAAGCCAATCCTGGAGACCGGCGCCATTGAGCTTTATGAGAAGCAGGAAGGACGGGTTCAAGTTACCTATGCGCGCAAACCTTGCGAACAGGGATTACCTGCAGATTGGGGCAATTGGAGAGTTGCTCGAGATACGGTTGTTAATATCAGCATTACATTGCGCGCAGAAATCCCGGTTGAGAATTTGAAGATAAGAAACATCGAAACGCTCAAGTGGTACACTGGCGATTCTGGAGCAACTTACTATCACGATAAGCGACGAGGTATCGAGTACCAGGTTCAGGATGGTTTCGTGACAGCAATCGCGTTCGGCCCGACTTACGGAGACCGCTCATTACTCTGTCGAAAAAACGCTCCTCTAATCCGCTATTAGTTGCGCCATAACTGTAGGTGCGCTACTCCGTAGGCGCCCCGTTTTATCAACATAACTTGCAAGAACTTCGCCACGACTCGGGGCGCCCACGGAGTGGCGCCCCTACAAATAAGGAGATGACATGAGCAGTCCTGGTCTACAACAACCTACCCCCCAGCTATTTTTCGAAACGGCGAACGCTTACCAGCGCACGGAGGCTTTGAAGGCTGCAGTCGAACTGGATGTGTTTACGGCGCTCGGTGAAGGCAAAACAACGATCACTGAAATCGCCCAACGGACGAACGCATCGGAACGCGGGATCAGGATTCTTTGTGATTTTCTTTGTTTGATGGGTTTCCTAACAAAGGATGGAGAGCGTTACCAGCTCACCCCGGACGCTGCGGTATTTCTCGATAAGAATTCGCCGGCATACCTCGGCGCCAGTCTTGAGTTTCTTCTCTCACCGACGCTCACTGAAAACTTCAAAGATCTTGCGGGGGCTGTGCGAAAGGGTGGGACTGTTGCTTCAGCAGAGGGAACCATCGCACCTGACCATCCAATCTGGGTGAAGTTCGCTCGCGCTATGAGCGGAATGATGGCAATGCCAGCGCAGCTAATGGCGAGTTTAATAACCCAAAATGCGAATCGTAAGTTGAAGATTCTGGATATTGCAGCCGGACATGGACTCTACGGGATTGCGTTCGCCACTAAGCATCCAGAGACTGAAGTAGTGGCTCTCGACTGGCCAAATGTATTGGAAGTCGCGAAGGAGAATGCCGCCAAAACGGGAGTTGCCGACCGTTATCAAACCAAAGCCGGTAGCGCTTTCGACGTTGATTACGGGACAGGCTACGACCTGGTTCTTTTAACCAACTTTCTACATCACTTCGATCCACCGACTTGTGAACACTTGTTGCGCAAGGTTCATGCAGCTTTGGCGTCCGATGGACGAGCGATAATATTGGAATTCGTTCCTAACGAAGATCGGATCTCACCGCCAGAGACGGCAGCCTTCGCTATGGTTATGCTGGGTAGCACTCCTGCTGGCGACGCTTATACCTTTAGAGAGTTAGAGCAAATGTGTACCGCTGCCGGGTTCACACACAGTGAAATTCATCAACTCCCACCTTCCATTGAGCAAGTGGTTATTGCTCAGAAATGAAGAGGCTCGTTCAAGGGCGGTCAAGATTAGGTTGCGTCCTAATTTGCAAAACGGAAGAAGAGTTCAGTTGGTTGACGCCACTAACAAACGGAACCGGGAGCGGTAGCGACCGGATGTCGGCATTCAACCTACTTTTAGAAGGCTTTTAATTGATTGCGCATAGCATCCGGTCGCTACCGCTCCCGGTTCTGTCGCGTTCATGCTCGTACGGTTGCGAACCTTGATGAGAATCTCAGATTAAGACACCGCCTAAGCTTAGAGATCAATTTCCTTCGAGTGTTGCCCCGGCTCAAGTAACGGCTCGCTAAATCTGTCTCGCGCGAGAGATTCTTTCGGTGCATGGGAAAGTGAGGAAGGTAATAATTTGTTTATAGTGTCCACTAATTCAGCGCCGCGGAATGGTTTTGAAAGGTAAGCATCAAAACCCGTTTGCAAAGCGCGCTCGCGATCCGTCTCGCCGTGAGCTGTTACTGCGATGCAGGGTATTGACGCAGTTTGTTCATCAGCTCTCAACGCTTGAAAGGTCTTCCAACCATCGAGGATGGGCATTGAGAGATCGACCATGATCAGATCCGGATGCCCTTCCCTCGCCATGTCTAAACATTCAGCTCCGTTTGTTGCTTCCAACACCTGATAACCGGCGGCGACCAGCAACAGGCGCTGGAGTTCCCGGTTGTCGTCGTAGTCATCTGCAATGAGAATTTTCGTGGGCATGGGATGTGGACCATTATCTGCGAGCGACTTATAGCTTAGCCTTTGGAAGAGAGTCAAATCTCATTGACTAGCGGCATTCGCCTAAAGTTGACCTACTTCGCCTGTCCGCAAGCTATTTACTCCGGGTCGGGACGGCCCTGGATACAGCTGGACGCGAACTTCCTTGTTTCATACCTCTGGGCGCTGCTCATCGCGTCGGAAATGCACTTTGCGAGCGTCAATCGTCAACATTTATGGGTTTCCAGGTGTCACTGACACAGAGTGTCACCTAGAGGCTACTCGTTCTCAGTCGTAACAATCAGCTACATCAAGTGATTCCAGGCCTGCTGGAGCACAACTCTCCCAAACGATTTCTTGACTCGCTGAATCTTGAACGTCCATAATTACTTAAGAGACCTTCCGCCCTTCGAGTCTCTCGGGTACTAGAGATTACCAAGAGGGCCTTACCCAAGAACCTGGGCTCATCCAAACAACGTACCGACGGAGGAACTGAAACTGTGGTCAGCGGACAACTGGAAGAAAGCTTGCGCCATGAGATTGAAAGCTATATCGAAGGGCGCCTAAGCGGAGTAAGGCAAGAGATTTCTGAACTTCAGAGCCAGCTTAATGAATCCCTCAGCCGGCTGCTTGATCGCCAGAGCGAAGTTCAATTGGACGGATCAGTAGCGGCTTCGATTCTTGAGCATCTTAGAGCGGCGCATGAAGAAGGAATAGATCTCGCCGCTTCGGAGTCGTCACGGGCTAAAGCATCAAGCGATATGGCGATCGTCAAGGCTGCTGTCTCTGAGATCAGCGAGCAAACTGCACAGACAGAGGTGCTCAAGAGCCTCGTGAACCGCGCGGCTTCATTTGCACCGCGAGTCGCTTTCTTTGCAATCAAAGGCGAGCAGGCGATTGGTTGGCGCGGACGCGGATTTCAAGGCACAGTTGGCGATAACACTATTCCCCAGATATCGGTACCCGTCTCCGCCGAAAGCATAATTGGCGATGTGGCCCGATCGAGAACTACCTGGAGTGGTGGTCCTCATTCTCACTCTGAGGATCACTTGATTCTCAATAGACTTGGGGAAGAACCTCCTCAAAGAATAGTGGCCATCCCGCTAACGGTCCGCAATCGAACCGTAGCCGTCCTTTATGCCGACTCGGCCGGATTGGATTCTGAAGCAATAAATCTAGAAGCTCTCGAAACGCTGGTCAAAGTGTCCGGAATGTCAGTCGAGTTACTGGCAGGTCAGGCGCCAACTAAACAACCGGAGGCTGAGCCTGCGCTTGCTGAGAAACCGGCCACTGAATCATACGCACCAGCTTACGTGCCAGAGCGGGAATATGAGGAACCAACGCCGGCCGCGTTCGAAGATTCGCCGAGGTATGAGGTAGCGACTGAGCCTTACGTATCCGAACCGGCTCAGGCTGAAGAGCCAGCTCCGCTGTACGAGCCCGCGCCCCAATACGACGATTCACAGTTCGAAACGTCCGCGCAACCAGAAACGCATGCGCAGTTTGATCAAGTTACCAGCACACCGCAACCGTCACCTTCAGCGTCCACTTCAACAGTCGAACCAGCTGCTCCTCGTCGACGCTACGGAACGGAGGTTGAATTACCCGTAGAAGTTGCTAGCGACGAAGAAAAACGCTTGCACATCGACGCTCAGCGCTTCGCTCGGCTACTTGTCTCCGAGATAAAGCTCTACAACGAGCAGAAGGTTGCGGATGGTCGCGAGAAGAACGATCTTTATGAGCGTTTGCGTGAATACATCGACCGTTCCAGAGAGATGTACGACAAACGCGTGAAACCTGAGGTAGCTCAGAAGTTTGATTACTTCCACCACGAGTTGGTGACAACATTGGCACAGGGCGACGCGGCGAAACTTGGAAGCGCCTACCCCGGGGCAACTGTTTCCGCGTAAGCTATCACTAAATCACCGAAACCAATCCAGTCACGGCTCCCCCTATTCGCAAACTTAACCAGTATCTCGTGGGAGGAGCACAGAAGTTGATAAGGAATCTCGGCAAACATCGCCTCATTCTCATCCTGATTGGCCTGGTTGTAGTGGTCGGCGCTTCACTGCCGACCTTCATGAGCGCAAGCTGCCTAACCCGCCAGCAAACTCCTGCTGAAATTAGAGCCCTGGAAAATTTACGCGCGCAGACTCGTGGCGATGCGTTGCCCTCCGACGACGTGTTAGCTCGCGTGGAGTCGGACTTCCCCAACACCAAAGCTGCCGGGTTGGCGAGGATGGTACGCGCAAGGATCAGAATTCGCGCAAACGACTATGCGGGCGCCGCTGCACTGCTCGATACAAAGGTTATCCGTGATCACACCCTGCTGGGTGATTACGCGCTGTTCATGCGTGCTAATGCGCTCGAACAAACTGGTCGGCTAGCCGAAGCGAGAGTAGCCTATGAACAGTTAACCAGGGACTACCCATCGTCTTCGCGAGCGCGCGAAGCTAAGCTGCGTCTCGCGGCTATCGCCATCAAGTCAGGTGGGACCGCTTCCGTCCCAGAGTTACTTAGTGAACTGACCGCCGTGGACGACCCGGCAGCTCTTCTTCTAGTCGGTGACTCTTATCGAGCAACTGACAAGACCCGAGCCTTGGCCGCTTACCGGCGCATCTATTTCTTTTCTCCGGCTGCTCCTGAAAGTGCCACAGCCGCAACTCTAATTACTCAGCTCAACTCAACTCTTTCTCCTGCCAGCGACGAAGAGGCTTTGGCCCGCGCTAACAAACTCAGCCTGGCCAATAAACATGCGGACGCACTCCAGGCTTACACAGAAGCCTTCGCCAAGTTTCCCGTTTTAGCCACTCCCGCGAATCAATTACGTCGAGGAGTTTCCGCGACCAATGCCAAGAAAAACGTAGACGCCATCGCTGCTTTGAACAGCATTCCTACTTCATCTGGAGACACTCGGGCGGAAGCTCTCTATTACTTGACACTGAACTACGCACGCACTCGTCAATGGGAGCAAGTGCGAACCACCGTGGAAGATTTACGACGGAATTTCCCAACTAGCCCGCTTACAGCTCGGGCGCTGGTCAGTGCCGGACAAATTGCGGAAGACGCTAAGAACTTAACCGACGCCTCATACTTCCTGCGAACGGCAGTAGGTTCAGCACCCGGCTCA
>DASSCG010000547.1:0-4886 GCA_035697925.1 Pyrinomonadaceae bacterium | reverse complement strand
GCGGGAAAAGGATATTTTCCAACAGGTCAAGAAGTTGGGAAACAAGGACCACGCGCGGCTGAATTGGTTCCAGGACAGCATCGCTGAAGGTAAGCCTTACAACTGGCGGTGCCGTGCAGGTGCACGTTATCTGTATATTTGCGAAGAGGGACTGGTCCATTGGTGTTCGCAACAGCGCGGTTATCCGGGTATTCCACTTGAGGAATATACGATGGAGGATTTCGACCGCGAGTACAACACTGAGAAATGGTGTGCGCCGACTTGCACGCTCCAATGCGTTCACCAGGTTGGCATTCTTGACAATTGGCGTGACCCGCAAAAAACACCAGCGCAGATGGCGGCCGAACAAAAGGAAAAAGACAGCGTTGGCGAGATGGTTCGCGTGGAGTAAAGTCGGCTACCCTTTCAGACGCCTTACGAACCCACCTTACTAGTTTTTAATGATTATTACAGAGCCAGTATCCGACTGCGACAACGTCGCCTGAATTCGCGCATTCGCTAAAGCACAACGATCGTCAGGTAGCTGCGGAGTGCATGCTCTACTTGTGAGAAAGCGTTGATATTCAACTGCCGCCTGGTTTGGCAAGTTTAGTACGTCAAGCATTCTCGCGATATTAAAACTTAGGAAATCATCGTTTTCCCCGTCTTGTTCTGCCTCTCGAAACTGAAACAACGCCTCGGTCCAATCACCTGCATTGGCAAGCTCAATAGCTAATAATTTTCGAGTGTGCGCATTATCTTCGAGCTTTAAGGCCTCACGGTACCCCTCAATGGTAGCCATGCGCTCTCCACTCACCTTGGCTTGCGCGGCACTGGCAAGGTGCGCATCAACGCTATACTGGTCCCCGTAGAGGTAGACGACAATCAAAGAAAGGACCAAAGCTGTGTAGATCAGTGGCATCGCGACCAGCCAACGCAAAGTGGCCGGGTGGTCCGCGAGTGGAATTCTGCGCTCGCGCCTCCTAAAACGTGCGATGAGGTACATCGGAAGAGTAATTAGTGGGAAGAAGAGTGTGGCCAGGGCCCAGGCGACTGCGATGTAATCGCGAAAGCGATGACGTCGAGCACTCGTCAGAACCCAGATCGACGCGAGAGCGGATACAACCAGGGCGGCAGGCCGAATCAGCTCAAAAAACTCGCCGGCAGAAATCTGTACCTTGAAACTCACCCTAGTTGCTCGATGAACGGCGTTCACCCACAGTAAAAAGAGTGACGGAGCTGGAAAGCCCCAGGCCCGAGAGCCGGCCGGCCATAACAACAATCATCTCGCCGTTTTCGACTGCGCCGGCGTCGAGCAAAGTTTTCTCTCCTGACCTAAGCATCTCTTCGGTCGATTTGGCAGCGGGAGTTATTAAGGCCTCAACTCCCCAAATCAAAGAGAGCTCATTCTGGACGTTCCGGGAACTCGTTAGCGCAACGATTCGCTGGTCTGGCCGCAATGCGGATAGCCTGCGGGCCATTAGTCCGGACTCCGTCAAAACGGCCGTCACCCTTGTTCCCATCTCCTCCGCTGCAAAGGCGGCTGCTTCGCAAAGAGCACGGCTTACTTTGCCAGACTGTCTACCAGCCCATTTCGCCACGTTATTGGACTCGGTGCGTTTCCCGGATTCTGCCGACTCTATGATGCGACACATGGTTTCAACTGCCGCCACAGGATAATCCCCGGTCGCAGTCTCATTTGACAGCATCAACGCATCAGTGCCATCCCAGACCGCATTGGCTACATCGGAGGCTTCGGCGCGAGTCGGTCGCGGATTAGTAACCATTGATTGCAACATCTGAGTCGCCGTAATCACCATTTTCCCGGCGTTGACAGACTTTTCAATTATGCGCTTTTGATAGACCGGCACGAGTTCAACGCTGGTTTCGACGCCAAGGTCTCCCCTGGCGACCATCAGAGCATCCGCCGCCGCAATAATTTCGTCTAGGTGATCGATCGCCTCTGCCTTCTCAATCTTCGCTACCAGTGGCGCGCGTCCACCTGCCTTGTTGATCAGACTTTTTGCCTGGGTGCAGTCTTCGGCGCGTCGCACAAATGATAACGCGATGTAATCGACATCCTGGGCCACCGCCCAGTTGAGATCCTCAATGTCCTTATCTGTTAGTGACGCAATCGGCAAGGATATCCCCGGCAAGTTAATTCCTTTTCGCTCTGCCAGGACGCCGCCATTTACAACTCGGCAGATTACGTCGGTATCAGTAGTACCCTCAACCAACAGTGCAATCGCACCATCATCGAGCAGTAGTTTGGCGCCCGGTTGAACGACTTTAGGAAGATCCGAGTAATTGGTTGCCACCTCGGTAGCATTTCCGATTATCGGTCTCGTGGTGAGTTTAAAGATCGCACCTGTTTCGAGGGCTACAGGTTTGCCGCCCTGGAGTTGCCGGGTGCGTATCTTTGGTCCGGAAAGGTCCACCAGCACCGAGAGCGGTCGTCCGAGCCGCGAAGCCGCTTCGCGCGCGTTGCGAATGTCTTCAGCCTTCTCCTCACGCGTTCCGTGGGACATATTGATGCGGACACCATTCGCCCCCGCTTTGATCAAGGCTTCGATTACAGACTGGCCCCGGGAGGCCGGTCCAAGTGTCGCAAGAATTTTCGCTCTTCTCATGCTTGAATATTCCCTATGCTTCTCTAGTACAGTCCTGGAAGTAGTGCGGGGGCACTTCGTGCGTAAGACTCAAACTCCGGACCAAGAGCTTCTCTTAAGAGTCGCTCTTCGCTTTTTATCCTAATCACAGTTCCGACGAAATAGATCGCGATAGCTCCGATCAACGCGAGCCAATGGCTGAATACTAAACCCGTGGCCAGAAGCATCCCCAGCATTCCCGTGTAGATCGGATGACGAACCAAACGATACGGACCTTCCTTCGCCAACTTGTGCCCTTCCACAACTCGCGCGGTAACACTCCATTCCTTACCAAGCACCTTCAGCGCTGCCTTAACGATCCAAATTGAAGCCACAGCCAATATTATGGCGGCCAGGCTAAGAGAAACGGCAACTGCCCTGCTGCCTGAATTGATCGGGGTAAGTGCCGTCCGATGAAATATACCCACGATTGCGTAAGAGAGGCCCTGAAGAATCAAACCGATGATCGACTTACCGTCTCGCTTCTGCTCTGGCGCAGCTTTGGGTAGTTTCCGAAATACCAGAATTCCGGCAAATAAGAACCAGCAGATTATGACGACTGTGGTCGCCAAGACCATCCAGAACTCGAACTTAAAACTCATACGAAGCTTCTGATGCCTACTCCTCGAGCGCGGTCAGCAGTCTTGCCATTCTGCGCCGCCGCCTGCCCATGAGCGTCCCGTTCATGCCCATCGCCACTCCGGTTAACATATAGATTAACCCGCTTAGACCAGCGTACTTTGGACCTCCAAATACCACCGTGGTGAGTGATAGCAGGGCGATGCCGCAGTGCAAAGCCATCTCCTGAAGACTGTTACGGGTGTCAAAAACTTCGAACTCATTCAGCTCGAGTTCCTTTCGCTTTCGATACGCGTGCCAGAAAAGACAGAAGAAGACCGCGAAGACTGCCAGGTAACCCACACCAAAGATAATCATCAGACTTCCGATCTGACCCGGTTCCATCGCCGCCTCAACATTGCCGTTTGGTAATCTTACTTCACCGTGTCCTCCCATTAATCGATCAACGAGTGTAGAGAAGAGAAATTTCAGCGGGTATACATAGAACAAAACAACGAAGAGCAGAACTCCGCTGAGCACCACTGTAGTTGTATCCTGTAGTCCATATCTTCGAAAGAATTTGTAGTGTTGAAACCAAACCCCGAACAGCAATGCAAAACTGATTGCAAAAGCACCAAAGCCGCGCATGATTTCCGCGAGCTCATTAAAAGTCTTTGGTACTTCAAGAGAAACCACCAGCAAGGTTACCGCAAAACCAAACACCGCATCGCTAAGGCCCTCCACCCGGGAAATTTCGTGGCCCCGCCAGCGGAAAGCTGCGTCCTTTCCCAAACTGGTCTTGATTATGTTCTCTCTTAACATTACCGCTCCAATCCTGGGGGAGATCTTGGAACTTAGATTTCACTTCGAACCAGACACGAGTGCGGCTTGTATGACCCGCTCCAATTCTGGACGCGTTGAGTCGTCGTAACCTATGAATCTTTTTGCGAGTTGTCCATCGCGATCGAATACGAAGGTTTGCGGAATCGTATCGTTGTCAGAGAGGAAAAGATCGCTAAGTGGCTGATCTGGAAAACCAAGAGGATATGGAATATTGAGCTCTGCCGCGAAAGCCGGAACTTTTACACGATCGTCTGGGCCACCGACATTCAGCCCAACCACCTGCAAACCATTGCTGCTGGATCTGCGCTGCAACTCGCTAAGATACGGAATACTTTTTCGACAGGGAGCACACCACGTAGCATAGAAATCCAAAACCAGCACCTTGCCTCGATAATCAGACAACTTTACGCGCGCACCGTCAACCAGAGTCCAGCCCATAGCGACGCCGTCGGCGGTCATAGGAGGCATCGGATAAGTAGTGTTTGGAGGGCCCGATAATTCAGGGGTAGTTACTTTGGTAGTGCTGGGTTCTTTGCGACTGCAACCTGCGAGGCCTGCAAGAGCGATCATTCCTAAGAGAGCGGCTGTTCGAGCGCGGCAATTCGATTTAAACATTCGTGGCCCAGTTGGATTTACGCGAAGAAGTATTCTACACGACACAGGCCTTCATTAGACACACACCACACGGAGAATCCGTGTAAGGAGTATCCCGGCCTTGGTTGCCGATACTTCTTAGGCTTCGGACTCGTCTTCGTCGGAATCCTTATGAGCGTCAGAGTCATCAGTGGACTCTGGATCAACTGGCTTGCCCGGAACTCGGTATTCTTCGTTCACCCAACGACCAAGGTCGATCATCTT
>DASSCG010000546.1:0-3864 GCA_035697925.1 Pyrinomonadaceae bacterium | reverse complement strand
CACTCGACGTAATTAACTCTTACTATTTCGCTTCACCAAGTTTTATCTTCAGACCAGTTGTCAACAACAGGTCATTCTTCTCGAGACCCGGGGGTGGATTTGATAAATAGCGATCACTCAGGGTCAGTTGCCACCCGATTCGCCTCGAAATATCCATGACGAGCGAACTGTCAAAGTTGATCCGATACTCCCCTCCCCTGGTCAGATTGGGAAAAAGGAATAACTGCTCCTTAAGCGAAACGCGGGAGTTAAACCGGTGCGAGAGCGTCTGACCCAACTGCCCCTCAGCCGAACTACGATCATTGAAGTCTCCTTTGAAGTACTCTTGGTTCCAAGCCAGACCACCAAGGAGATCGAGTTCTGTTCTTTCGTTGCGGATCGCGTGATAGCCAAGGCCACCACCAAGCACCAAACGCAGGGTTAAGTCTTGTAAGCCGTTATGTTCAAGGTCCGCAAAGCCGTACCCAAAAAATTTCCGGTTGATGTCGTGGTCGTAGCGCACACCTCCGCGAACGGTGTTCGCGATTGTGCGTGATTCACCGCTCGTGCTGTCGCGACTGTAAACAGACGCAGCATAAACACTCGTCTTGTCCCGGATGGTGGCGCGTGTCAGAGCCAGGCCAATGGCCAGGTTCGTCGTGTCGGAGTTTCCGGAAGTCAATGCGAGGCCAATGTCAGCGCCACCACTCCAACCCTCGAGCCATCCTGGATTCAGCGAGCGCTCATACGCCAGATGCTCTTCTTCAGATCTAATGAGACGAATGTCGGACCGTTCGATGGAAATCACCTTCGAGTTGGGCGCCCGCAACTCAGCCTTGTCTGCCGACGAAGTCAGCGTTCCGTGAACGGTCCGACCATCAGGTAGTGTGACGTACAGAACCTGGTCGGTTGTGATGTTTACGACGGCGGACAAATCAACACTCACCTCACCTAGCAGGTCTGTCTTGACCACTACTTTTGCGCCGTCCGATTTCAAGATCTTGCCTGAGACCCGATCACCGTTCTTCAAGGTAATTTGATCGGCCAGGACCTGGCCGCAGAGTGTCAGAACGATGGCTATCTGAATCGCTAGTCGTTTCATGTCCTTTCCCCTTGTCCCAACTGGTCCAGAAGCACGGGTCCTATGCGCTCCCCACGACGTTGCCTTCCGGAATATCACTTCGCTCTACGGGATGAATATTGAGCAAGCGTGTTTGGAAACACCTGAACCTCTGCAGGGGCTCGGGTCTTGCTCGCGGTTAGGATCGTTTGTGCTTTGATTCCCTTCCCATAAGTTCCTTCCATGTCGCTCTTCTCTGGCGAGATCGCAGAGCCTTTGAGCGAAATGCCACCAAACAGTCCTTTGCTGCGCGAATAAGAGAGTATTTGCGCGTCCAGCTTGGCGTCCGTGGTTGCGCTGCTGGTTCTCCCTACCGGACCAGCAGCAACTGACGCTTCGCCGCCGAGTTCAAATTTGTCCGAAAGCAGACTCCTCATTCCGCTCTCATTCATGAACAGCAGCACAAAGTCAGTAGATTGACCACCGGCTTGCAAACCGATACTGCCACCCTTCATTTCAAAGTATGCCGGAGCGGACCAACCGGACGGTGTCCGGCAACTCGCTACTCCACGTCCGCCATGTCCGCCGATAATGAATCCGCCTTTGACCACATTCGGGAATACGGCAACACATTCGGCGTTCCCCAATAGATCTAGAGGAATGCCCTTGTCAGGTGTACCCATGATTTCCCTCAAGACTTTTGCTGACTTTGTAGCCTGACTGGCGCCCTCTTTTGTGTCGCTCCCACGGATGGGAGGTTCAGGTGCTGGTTTGCTCACAGGCTGCCTGGGGACGTTTTGCGATTTACTTTTCTGCGCCGCTACACTGCCGGCGAGCGCCAGCACGACGCAAAGAATTATGGTCCATCGAATGGTCATTTCCTTGCACATGTCATTCCCTTCCTTTCGTATCAAGAACCAAGCGGCTCAGGCGTTAACGCTCGTAGTTCTTTAGACCCGTTCTCAGTAAAACTCTCACTTTGACGAAGCCGTTTGAGCTAAGCGCGCACGTCGAATTCCGAAGGCCGCGCGCAGTCAAAGGCGCAATCCGTGCCGAACAGTTGTCCGATCCTCGAATAAAGCCCGCCTTACGTCTGTGCTTACCTTAACTTTTCAATTGGAACAACTCGTAAAATTACTGGGATTGAACAAGAAACCGCAGGTTTCCCTAAGACTTGATGAGATTTTTGAGGGGAAAATGTACTCCGGGGCGAACCGCAACTAGGCTTTGCTCCGGAGGAGCAGCATGTTTATAGCCTAGGGTCACTAGATGATGGTTCGCTCCGTCAGGAGCGACATGCCAAGTGCTCGTACATTGCACTCCTAATATTGTAGGGGCGTCCCTCGCTGGGCCCCATCGTCGATTAGCTTGGGAACAAGCTACAGAAATCGCAACGATGGGGCGCCCACGGAGGGACGCCCCTACAAATCAAAACGCCAGTTTGTCACCTAGCCAAAAAGCTATAAAGATGCTGCCCGGCTTCACTGACTATCGGCCAGCGATTTGTACTTTTGTACCATAGTCGAGTGACGCGTAGAACCTGCCTCTTCCTTGCGGCGTCAGGTCCAGAAAATTCCAGATCGGATTCAACTCATCTATTCCGCGCTCTTTGACGTCGTCAGCTAACCAGGGGTGACCACTATAAAAGTGATGTAGCGTGCCATCTGAGTCGCGTGTAAAAACGGAAATCGTTGAGTCCTGATTTCCTTCTCGATCTTCGCTGCCGAGATCGTATTTGAAAGTGCTTTCGCCGGCGCTAAGCAAACGTAGTCTGTTCCACCCTCGATTTCTTGCGTGCGCTCGCAACGTGGCCGGGTCAGCCGCAGCGACGATCGCCAGATCAATATTCTGCGTAAGATGATGGGAAATCCCATTGACGCAGTCGATCCATGCAGTGCACATCGGACACGGAGTGGCCTGTTTCTTTCCAAACATGAATTGATAGATGACCAGTGAGCGATCCGGTGCTGTAAACAGTTCACTCAACCGCACCGTTCGGACTGGTTCATCTTCATCATCGAGCGAAGGGGGGCCCTCGAGAAACTCGTAGTCTTGTAGAGCTGCGCCGGACGGCAGCGTGCGACGCAATGAAGCAACGCGTTCACGCTGTCGCATTAATTCAATTTCTGCCTGACGAAGCTCTTCACGTTTTTTCAGATACTCTGGCGACTCGTTCACCAAATTCGTTTGTCTGTATGTTCCGTCGATCATTTCGCCAACCATCGTCGTCCCTGCCTTTCAAACTCATGAAGTGAATTGTTGGGGGTTTTGGGAGAATCTAACTTCAGAATTTACGACCGAAACCTTGGCGGTCGCCTGCTACTTTATCTCCTTGGCAAATGCTTTTAGCCGTTTTAGTTGCGCATCTGTTAGGTCAACGTCGACTCCATCCAATTGCAGCCTCACCTTCGTCGCTCGCGCCACACTTAAGAACTGTTCACGCGGCAGAGTAAAATTCATCATCTCAAGATCAAGGCTGAAAGAGTAACCGGATTTTTCAGGTTCACCAACGTCGAACGTCCTTCGGTCGGTGAATATCAACAGATGCGTCTTGTGTTTGTCGCTGGGCGACCACCTAGGGTATGCACCCAGGAATAGCTGCACAAGCTCTGGCTTGATTCTATTTTTGCCTTTGTACTCGACTCTTATCTGCATCGTTAGATGTCGAGTTCTGTTAGGTGGATTGAGGGCCAGGAGCCCAAGTTCGCTGTAAATCATTGTGGTATCGCTATAGTGGAGATAGATTCTCGTTGCGAGCTCCTCGCTACCACCCTGATGAGCGCTGCCCCTTTCATTTGGGGCGAGGACCAACAAGCCAAGCATTA
>DASSCG010000545.1:0-9745 GCA_035697925.1 Pyrinomonadaceae bacterium | reverse complement strand
AGATATTTGCCTGACGCGCAATCAAGCCGTCGTAACGATGGATCCAGTATTGATTGAGGAAATAAGCTGCGAAAAAGAGGATGAGGATTACGAGGGTAGCACCAATCAAACGCTTCATTAAGATGGAAAATCAGACCTCGTTTCGGTCTGACTTCTAGTTTCTCCTTTTTAGCCCTGACCAGAAACTGGCCGCTGAGCAGGTATGATCGACTCCCTCATAACGAGAACGAAGCGCTTGCTCATCCAGCACGTGGCCCTGCAGCCAAACTTCCGCGTCAAGCGTGACACCGGTTGCCAACGAGTCGCCTCGAAGCGCCCGTTGATTCACTAAAACTTCAAGCCTGATCCGGTCCAGGTCGAGATGGATCCAGTAGAGATCACTACCGGACAGTGGATTCTTCAGCGGCTTGTACGCGATTACGGTACCAGAAAGACTCCAATCGTTCTCATGAGCTGCTCGCGAAGGTGCGGCCTTTTCCAATGGCATCCAGCGCGTCTTGCCGCAAGCTTTGCGCACCCGAGCGCGGTAGGCAAGGCCACAAAGGCCAACGTGCAGTTCTTGCGCTGAAAAACCGGCAGGCCCCACTTCAGTAAGATTCTGTAATTCGAAAAGAACTTCGCACTCCGTGCTCTCACGATATCCGTGGACCACAGCTTCGCCTTCTTCGTCGTACTCGGTGAGTGCCCATGGACTAATCGTTTGTATGTATCGCGCTCGAAATCCGGGCCGGCAGTCGGCATAGAAGACGTCGCCGCTTCCGGATTCATATAGGACGGTCCAAACCTCCAGACCTTCGCCTAACTTCCAACATCGTCCATGCAACACCGCGCCACGCCTGCTTAACTGCGTGGGTTCTCCCTGGTCACCGGCGCGTTCAGCGAGATCATTAAAGGCCTTCTCACTGGGTACTTCTAAACCGATTGTTTCGAAAGTGGGGTTCATGCGTTGCTGCTGATTTTCTTCCCTGGAAGCTAGCTGATTTTCCTCAAACGCTTGCCCTTTTCACTCTTCTGAGTCCCGGAGTTAGTTTCCTCTTCGCGCGGCGCCCTACTCTTGTAGCCACGAATTCGTCTCTCTGGTCCGTGTGAAGGACGCACACCGGAGCGCACCATCTCCGCGAAGAGATCGACGTCATAGTCGACTTCTCTCGACATCTCCTCACGAATGTTGAGTAACACTTCGAGAAATTTTGGGCGACGATACATAGATAAATTTCCAATTTACGATTGCCAATTTCCAATTGGCTTTTTTGATGGCTAACTCTATCAATAATCGGCAATGTATCAGCGTAAATTGACAATTGGCAATCGGAAATCGGCAATTGGCAATCACTTCGCTTTCTCTGTGGCTTCCGAAACCAAAAATTCCGGCGTCACGATCATGGGAACGTAAAAACCTGCGGCGGTATTAAACAAGCGTATGCGCGCTTGGCGCCGAACGTTAGCCAGGTGACCAAAATTCCAAGTCACCAGATAATCAATTTTGTGATAGGACGCAATCGCGACATGCAATGCATCAGCGATATATTTACGATGAAAGATTCCGCGCGACACATATCCGTCCGCGAGGATTGCGGCTTCCTCGGTTAGTTCAGCCTGCTCCAGTGGAGCTATCAATTTTAAGTACGACGTTCTATGTGGATCCGGAACTCTTTCAAGTTCTCGTGTTACCAAAGAAGAGATGACGGTTCGATAGTCCTTCATCTCGTGTTCCCACCAACGAATAGTTAAGTCACGTCGAAACGGCTCACCGTTGTCAAGATATGCTCCAATCACGGAGGTTTCGAGATAGAGACTTTGTTTCATTAAACTTGATGCCTCACATCTCTCCCGGTTTTGCGATGCTGTTGGTTTGCTTCAACGGTTCCAACCTAATCACACCCCGACGAAAGTCAAAAGCAACTCGGAAATGCCGAAGAAAATTACCACCTAGAATTCCATCCTGTATGAAACCGGATGTCTCGTTCACCGACTCGAGATCGAGTATGGCAACATTGACTTGTTCCCTGGTAAACGATCCCAGCATCACGCTCGGAAGCAGCATAGTCTTAACATCTTCAGCTACTCCCGCGGCGCCGAACACTCGCATCCGGTGAGGAGTCAGAAAATTCGAGAGTTCTTCCAGGGCGCCGAGTTTTTCCGATAAGACAGAAATGCTCGCTCCGGTGTCGATAATGAAATTAAAGGGCTTATCGATGCCTGACAAGTAAACTTCCCCACTGAGGAAACCGCTTGAAGTGGTGCGTAATGGAATCTCGACGGCTTTAGAGCCGGCAGCATCCGCTGGCAGATCCGCAGGCGGAGTTGGCTGCACAAGATCTAAAGTCCCTGACTGGCGCTGTCGCACCAGCGTAAAGCTTCGCTGGCCGTAGTCGACAGCGGTGACGAACTTTGAAATCATCGACAGGCCCAGATAACCATCAACCTTTGTTTTGTCGTCGTAGAAGTGCCTTATATAAACCGGCACGTTCTCCACTTTGACATCACCCAGTTCCAACGATTCGAGAAACCCATAGACAATTTCAAACTTGCCACCGCCGCCTACCGCACGCGCCAGTCCGCCACGCGCTACCGGACGTATGCCGAGTCGTTGTGCGGTCTCAAGCGAAATCACCGACATCCCGGAGCCGGTGTCTAATACAAAGCGTAACGGCTCTTTTTGACCATTAACTCGCACGGTCAGGACTGGACGACTGTCAGACGATTGAAAAGGAATAACAGTGGAGTCGCGACCGGCAGGCACATAAAGCGCGCCTTGCCTTCCCAGATACCGAAGGAAGTCAATTAGTCCCCTGATCCGCGCGCGCCGATCTGAATCAGTCTTCGGAGCGATTATGAGGAAGCGTTCGTAGGCGTCTGCAGCTTCCCTATAAAGCTCGCCGCGTGCGGCTGCCTGGCCCAGATTGAAAACGAAATCAGGCTCGTCGGGCGACATGTTTACAGCTCGACGCAATCCTCGAAGGCATGGATCCAATCTGTTCTCATAAAAATCAACCATCGCCAGCCCGGCTACAGCCAGCGGGTCAGCTTCATTAAAACTAATGGCGGTTCGAAACTCTTCGACTGATTCACGAAAGTTTCCAGATGCCAGAATCGCATGGCCCAGCAAGGCGTGCCCGCGCGCTGACAACGGATTCGCGAGGATTACTCTGGCTGCCTGATCGTAGGCTTCTTGAAGTCGTCTTTGTTTTAGGAGTGTGAAACTTAGACCGAGCCTGGCTTCCTGATCCTGAAGATTCTTGTTCAAGATCTCGCGAAAAGTTTTCTCAGCTAGTTCGAAGTCTCCATCACGAAGCGCTTTCTCAGCTCGATTAAGGGCTTTCTTGTCGCTTAACGTTGCCGCCGGTACGCTGGCGGAAAGGCCTAAAGAAAAGACAAAGGCGGCCGCTACTCCGACCGCCATACTCCGGGCCAACTTTCTAACGTTAAAGATTTGCATGGAACCATCCTCGACGTCGAACTGTTGGTTTGGGTCCTACGATTCGCCGTCATTCTTGAAGGATTACTATTTCAACACTTCTCCGGTCTTCATCGACCATAACACGAGATCGAGTTCATCAAAATCAATTCCCAGATCGGCGGCAACGCCTTTCAGTCGGATTTCGATGTCGAGGTAACGAGCTCTTGTGCTCGGTGGACGAGGCGTTTCCACTACTTCGAGGTCAGCCAAGCAACGCAGGACATGCTTGTCCAGAATTGCATGACCCATCAATCCTATGTTTCGCAGAAAGTGACTGGCTTCCTTATAGCCTAAACCTTTGATTCTCTTCTCTCTGGCCAGCCAGTCGCGGCGTTCAATCGGATCTGAAAAGCTTTCGAGCTGTTGTCGCAATCTCAGGCCGCAATGTTCGCGAAGATACTCGCGAGCAATCACCACGTAACCTGGTCGGGAGACTGGAAACCGATGCGCGCCCGCCTGCTTAAGAGCTGCGGTCATCTCACCTTCCGCGCCATTCAAAAGCAATGGCCGGACCGCTTCGATGGACTTCAATCCCATTCGAGCCGACGCACCGGCTGTGAAAATGCAGAAGACGAGTTCTTCCCAAAGCCGAGCGTCCGATCCATCACGCCAGACTTTCTTAAACTCACCGAGCCTCGCTCGAATTTCTTTTCTTCTAAGCTTGTGCGTGGCGCGGATGTCTTGAACTGTAATGGGCTGATGTTCGCGCACTATGATCTGTCAATAATCGGATTCTAGGTTCCAGCTTCCGCCATTGTCAACGGTCTTAGACTCAGCACCAACAAACAAAATTTGAAAGGCCCTCATAGCTATTGACAAAGCTCACCGGGCAGTGTTTATGGATTGAGGATATCGAAAGATTCCTCGCAGTCAGCACGTGCTGAAGAACTGGTCCATCAAACGTGCGTCATGCGGCACCATACATCCTCGACAGCTACCACCGCATCGAATGAACCTCTCCTGGTAACCCCCTACAGATTAACGGCAGTCTGAAGGGTGACTATATTCCTCCCCAAAATGATCGTGTTATCATGAGTTGCTCACCGAGTGAGCACTTTAGGAATATGCACCAGCAGAGTACATCGCGTGTCTTAGTGGGCCTCCTGGCTGTATTGGTCTGGTTGTACCCGGCGGCCGTCAGTGCGCAGGTTCCGCCGGCTGAAACTGCCAAGCCGCCAGTCTCTATCGTTACTCCAACGCCAATTCTGCCGGCGCCTCAAGCAACTCCCTCGGAACAGTCGGCGAGTACTTCCTCAGAGTCAGAAGTGGTATACGGCCTGCAGGGCGTGCTGGTCGAAACACTGGACGGAAAAACCGTCGCCTCTCAGTCGGAAGGCGAGAACTTCAATCCGGCTTCCGCGATTAAGCTTGCCACTGCCCTGGTGGCGCTCAAAACTTTCGGACCACAGCATCGGTTTAATACCGGTATATGGACTACCGGAACGTTTGACAAGTCTACCGGTACACTTAACGGCAACCTCTACATTTCCGGCCGGGACCCGTCATTTCATTATGAACACGGCGTAATGATCGCGCGACAATTGAACTCACTGGGCATCCGCACTGTTACCGGGAATCTGGTCGTGGCACCGGGTTTCACGATGAATTTCAACTGGTCCGCGAGGCGGTCCGGCGAGCAGCTCTATGACACCTTTGATTCAACACTGAGAACTGGCGAAGCGACTCGAGCCTGGTTGTACGAAAGGACTGCCCTCGGTGATCAGTTGAGTCTACAAAGTGTTCCGAGCGTTGCCGTGATGGGTGAAGTAGAAGTGAACCCCCTGCCGGCCGAGGCCAAGCTTGTCTTATCTCAAAAGTCGAGCAAACTAGTAGATGTCCTCAAGGTCCTTCTCTGTTACTCAAACAATTTCATGGCTGAACGTTTGGGTGATTCAGTTGGCGGGATTCAGTCAGTTCGCCGTGACTTGATGAGCTCGTTGAGCTTGTCACCCCATGAATTTTCGATTGCTTCTCTCAGTGGGTTGGGTATCAACCGGGTCAGCCCGCGAGCAATGATGAAGATTTTCCGGGCGCTGCGAGCAGAGTTACGGAAAAACAAACTCTCAACGACTGACATCATGCCAGTCGGCGGTATAGACCCAGGAACAATGCAAGATCGTTTCACTGGCCCAGCCTGGCGTGGGAGTGTAATTGCTAAAACCGGCACGCTTATCAGGACTGATGGCGGAGTCAGCACACTGGTGGGCCAGATGAGAACGGCCAGCGGCGAGATCCTGCTGTTTGTGATAATGAACCGGCGAGGAAATGTGTTGAGGTTCCGCTTAAACCAGGATTACCTGGTGTCGCAGATTCAGAATTCGCGCGGAGGCCCGAAGGCTTTCCAGTACAAACCACACTTGTTAGCGATGAAGCTGGCCGATACGCAAAGTCTTCCTGCGACAGCTGACGAGTATGAGCCGGTCCCGAAGGTCCCCGCTAGCTCTCCTTAAGGCTGTCCTCGAGCCCTTTCATTTAAGAACTCGCCTTCCCACCTAGTTACCAAAGGTCACAACTTATCAGCGCTTCAATAGAAAACGCGAAGGGATCCCCAGCTTTTTAAGGGATTTGTGGAGCGGCATTGCTATTGCTCAAGGAGTCGCGAGGGCCGGGAGCCCGGACGGTTCTTGATTGAGGAAAATATTTTTGGAGGCTGACATGAAAGTGCGACGAATCTCGCAGAACAGAATGAAGCGGCGACCAGCACAAGGAGAACACGGCTTTTCCCTGTTGCAGTTAATTGTCGTGCTTGCTGTAACAGTTACCGTAAGTACAGTCGCTGTCATGTCCATCCAGGGCGCGCGTAGATCGTTGCGGCTTGCCAATTCGGGTCGCCTGTTAGCTGACTACCTTGAGAAGGCGCGTGGCGATTCAGTTCGCCGCCGCGCTCAACCGGGAAATGAGTCCAGTGTACAGCAACTTAATAACAGGACTTACCGCGTCACGATGGGTTTTAATGGAAGTTCAACCCTTACCTCACGCGACGTCGACTTAGAGAGCGACGTAGTGTTCGATTCAAACCCGCAAACGATTACCTTTGACTGGCGCGGAAGACCGACTACTGGAGTCGAAACCACATTTTTATTAAGAAACGGCTCCGGACCTTTGAACATCGATGTTACTGGCTCAGGCGATGTAACGATCAGCCCTGAAGCCTTTCAGGATTCAGACATCCCGAACCACAATCTGAATGCGAATGTGTCTGGTGATGCGGTGATCGACCAGCCAAATCCGAACGCTAGTCCAACGCCGACTCCATCACCTTCGCCGGGCGCGTCTCCGAGCCCATCGCCGGGCGCGTCACCCTCTCCGAGCCCTTCGCCGGGCGCATCACCTTCGCCGAGCCCATCGCCGGGCGCATCACCTTCGCCGAGCCCTTCGCCGGGCGCGTCACCTTCGCCGAGCCCTTCACCTGGTGCGTCGCCGAACCCATCACCGATCATTTGCGTGCCGGTGATGAGCACACCCTTGATTTCAATTCATAAGAGTGGTGGTTCTGCACCAGTCACCATTACCTTGACCGGTGGAGGAAGTGGGGAGGTGTTAATAGAGTCTAACCCTCCAAATTTGACGGTGACTCCAGCATCGCAAACCATTACTGCGGGGGGATCAGCCACCTTCACAATACGTTCTAACGACAACAGCCGCGGTAATTTTACGGTCGAGTTCAGCACTCCGTGCGGATTCACCAGGGTTGCTGTCTCGGTCATAAACTAAGGAAGAAGGGCCATGCCGAAATCAATTCGTCGAAATCGTCGCGCTCCGTTAGGTCAAAAGAGAGCTCGTACTCATCAGCAGAGCGGCTTCACGCTCATGGAAGCTGCCATCGCGATGGTTATCATGATGGTGGCGGTACTGGGGTCGGCTTCAGTTTTCTCTTATTCGATCAACTACAACAGTGGCGCCGCTGACCGAGAATTTGCCATGGCCCTCGCCCAGAAGCAGATGGAGCAACTCCGAAGCGTAGCATTCACACATGCTAGTCTGAATGCGACTGCCGGCATTACCACGACAGTTGTCCGAGCAGGCCGCAGTTATACTGTGACAACTAGCATCGTGCACTCGAATACGATTGCTGGGCAGCCAACACTGAAGACCATCACGGTTCAAGTAACGCCCACGGCTAGCGACCTTGGTCCCGTTACTCTGAGAACTCAGCGGGCCACGGTGTTGGACGGTCCCTACTAAGTAGAAACTCCGAGCAAACCAAATTAAACAGGAAGAGGTCGTATGAATCGGCTAAAACAACAGGGAGCAACGGCTGGGTTCTCTATCGTGGAACTTCTAATCGCAATGACGATCACCCTGATCTTGATGGGTTTTGCCACCTCACTGCTGGCAGCCGGCTTTAGGATTCGTAACCGCGGCAATGCGGTGTCGGATGCTGCGGCAGACGGTCAGCGCGCGCTCAACATCATGTCTCGTGAGATCGCTAATGCCGGATTTAACCTGGTAACAAACGGTATCGTAGCTGGGGACTCGGACTCGAGTCACCTTCGGATTCGGTCGAATTTGAATAAATATGACACCACGAGTCCTGGTGCGAGGAACGCGGCTACAGACGCCGGAGAAGATATCCTGTACTACGTCAATCCTGATGACGAAACAGACTATCTGGTTCGCTATGACATCAACGCCAATAGGAAAACAGTTTTGGCAAATCGACTGAGTGGACTTCGTGTTCATTACTTTTCGCAAAGGGTTACCTACGACACGACAGCTGATGCCAACGGCGTGACAAATTGCGATGTCTCGAACTTTTCAAGTGGCGAAGTAGCTCCGAACTTGGCAAGCTACCTGGTAATCGCAGTGTGTGTGAGAATCCCTGCTTTCGGCACGCCAAATTCAGACGGCTATCAACCGGCTTCCAATGTGCTGCTCGCTTCGGACATTGCTCTGAGGAACGCAAATCTGGCTGCCTACTGACCTAGGCATTTGTTAGATATGAGGTGTATGGAGATGAACCCGATTATGAGAACGAAGATTAGAAATGAACGCGGGGACGAGCGCGGAGCGGCGCTGATTTCCACATTGCTTATCTCAATGCTGCTGATGGTTGTGGCTGGCGCACTTATTTTAACGACAAGTATGTCAGCAGTTCTCGCCGTTGACTCTACCGCGGAGTTACAGGCCTATTATTCTGCTGAAGCCGGAGTGAATGCGGCTGTGAACGTCATCCGAGGCAATGTCCAATCGAATCCGACTGGCACAATCGCCACGTTCCGAAACGCCGCCGATAATCCCACCCTGGGCCTTTGGATGCCCTATGACACAACCATCAACGGAACATCGGCCGTTTCTCTGAACACCAACCCGGTCTTGGGCTACTCGGTCAATGTTATAGACCCCGATGGCTTGTTAGCTCCCAAGGTGCCCACGCGATTGCGCCTCGATGTCACCGGCTACGGACCGAAGGGCGCTCAGAAACGGATGGAAGTGATGGTTGACCGTTTCATCTTCAACTATTCAGCAATCTCAACAGTTCTGATCCGCAGCAATGATGACAACTCAACTGTGATGACAACTTTCGCGGTGGGGACTAGCAGTTCCAAGGACTACTGGGGCACTGACCAGGCAGATCCGAGTAAAGCAATCCCGGTCATCGGTGTAACCCATACCAATGACTTCAATTTGGCTACGACAAACGTAGCCGGTTCCGCGCCCGGCACGGTCGTTGGCAGTCAACAGGTCAAGAAGTTTGCAATTAACGACCTTCCCTCTTTTCTGCGGACTGCTGATAATGCCCGGGCTTTTTTGAACTCAATGCAGGCGATAGCAGTGCAAGAAGGGCGCTATTTCGGCCCCTCGTCAGGAACTTTTGGCACCGTCGCAAACCCACTGCTTACGTTCGTTGACGGTAACTGTACCCTCGACGGGGGTGCTGGTTTGTTGATCGTAACGGGCAACCTTGTTCTGAATGGCGGTGTAAATTTCAATGGACTCGTTATGGTGATGGGCGCAGGGTCGATTCTGAGGTCAGGCGGCGGAAGCGGCGACATCTATGGGGCCTTCGCACTGGCCAAGTTTGCTCGCACCTGGCCAATTGCACAAAATGGCCTGCCGCACCCATTTCTTTCGCCCTTCTTTGACACCAGTGGCGGCGGCACGGGAAAGATAGCATTCGATTCGAGCAAGATCGACGACGCGCTCAGCCTCGCTCCTCCCCGCGTAGTGGCCATTCGCGAACGATGAGCGTTGTTAAAACCATGAGTACGCCGCTTGCTGTTGGCCGCAAGTAATCACTTCCAATTCAAATTATTGCGCCCCGGAGATCCGAAGATCCCGGGG
>DASSCG010000544.1:0-5723 GCA_035697925.1 Pyrinomonadaceae bacterium | reverse complement strand
GCCTTCGGCACCCCCGTGGTACCGGAGGTGTACATCAGAACCGCCAGATCCTTAGGTCCGGCAGGTGGCGAAGTTTCATTGAACTCCTTTGGCGTCGGGGTCCGTGCCCAATCTTCAAAACGAGCCAGGCCATTCGCTTGTGTTAAGGGTTGCAGAGCCACGGCGGGAATGTTGCGGCCCATTTGTTCGCAGGCGGTCCGAAACTTATCTATTGAAGATGGTGAAACAAATGCTAGTTTGGCTTCGGAGCCCTTAAGAAAGGCGGCGAGTGCTTGTGTTGTCGCCGCTGGATCCAGCGGTGTAACGACCGCGCCCCGATAAATGATGCCGAGGTAAGCAATGGCCCAGTTTGGATGGTTCTCGCCGAGGATCGCCACCCGGTCTCCGAAAGCAACTTTCTCCTGAGTTAGACGATAGGCAATGCTACGAATCTGTGACAGCATTGAACCGAATGTTATGGTCTGCGCGCCCTTCGGCTCGATGACCATCATCGCTACCTTATCAGGCCTTATGCTGGCCGCTGCCACAACTCGCTGACAGAACGTCTCTGTTTGTGCCGGTGCTTTCATGACTTTTCTCAAGCAACACTACCGAGTGCAATGTGTCGTCCAACTCGCCTTCGATGCGGGCCCCAGGCGGATCAACCCAACGGGATTCAGCTGTCGTCGATTAGCTTCAGGATCTCGGCTTGAGTCATGCGTGCTGTTGTAGTGTAAGACGAAACACAAGCGCCATCCATGTTCAGCTTTGAATGGACAACTAAGACGTCATCGGACCAATGAAAAACGGCCGCATCATCTCGTGGTCCTCATGCTCAACGATGTGACAATGCCAGACATACCTCCCTTCTAGGTCGAACAAGGCTTTGATCCGGGTGATTTCGCCGGGATAGGAAACGACCGTGTCCTTAAAACCCGTTTCCCAACTCTCTGGGGCTCTCGCAACGCCATCGAAAGGCTGGCGATCCACAACCTGAAACTGCACCTCATGGATGTGAATGGGGTGGGCATCCGCCGTGAAATTGTGAATCTCCCAAATCTCGGTAGCACCCAGGGCTGGGTTCTCTGTGATCGTGTCTTCCCATAACTTAGACTCCGGCTCGCCTTCGCTGTTGAATACACCGAGCAAAGCAGCCCTCGGTCCAACACCCTCGAGAACCTCGGAATCCTCTTCTAAAAGCGACACCTGCCTCGTGTTGCTTGCATCACCAAGTGCGATAAGCGTGGGCAGACCGAGTAAGTTGGGTGGCGTGCTCGTATCCGTTGCGGTTAAGGGCACGACCCTGAACTGCATCACCTGGCCCGTGGTTTTCCGGTCAGCCATTGGAAAATCTATACCCGGAAGGCCACCGCCGAATGGTTCGTCAGGACCGATGTTCTGCAAGATGATCTCCGTTCCGGGCGCGAGCGCCGAAAAGTCCACAATGACATCGGCTCGTTCTGCCGGCGACATTAGGAGTTCCGCTAGCTCGACTGGTGCGGGCAGGAAGCCCCCATCAGTTCCTATCTGCCAGAAGCTCAGATTTGGGTCGCTGAGTTTCAGGATTAAAAAACGCGAGTTGCATCCATTCAGCAGCCGGAAGCGATAGCGACGCGGCTCGATTTCCAGGAATGGCCAGGTGCGACCGTTGACTACCATAACCTTGCCGAAGAACTCAGGGTTCCAGATTGGCGCAATATCGCTGTCCGGAATATATGGTCCCCTGAAGCGGTCAAAAAACCTGCGGCTGTCGGGATAGAACAGCGAGCCATCCTTGTTGAACGAGCGGTCCTGGATGGCGATGGGAATCTCGTAGTACTTCAGGCCCGGCGGATCTCCTAATGACGGAGCGGGTCCAGGAAGCGTACCAGTGACGACATCGTCCGAACCGCCGCGCAGCAGGTAGAAGCCTGCCGGCCCAGCATAGACGTTCGACCGCGTCATGCCTAACGTATGATCGTGATACCAAAGAGTGGCCGCCCGCTGATCGTTAGCATATTGGAATACCGACGTGCCAGGCTCCCATTGCACACCCCATTGGTTGAGAAATTGGGTTCGGAAAAAATCATAGAACGTACCCTCAGTGGCAAATCCACTGGGAATGTTGTTAGCAGCAGGCAGATACCACGCTTCGGCGTAGCCGTCACTTTCCTGAGTGCTGTGACCTCCGTGGAGATGCGTCACGATCGGAACTGGACCTGTATAGGGAGGTGGCGTGTCGGTGAATGTGGGCCGCATGTCTCGCCCAGCAATGCCGCCTGGCGGATTGGCCCAATGAAGCGTCGGGTCCACCGGTAACAGATGAGGCAGGAAATTCCCGGTCAACGGATCCTTAAGGTCGTTGATCCATTTGACCCGCACTGGTTTGCCCCAACTCGCTTCCACCGTGAAGGCAGGGTAGTTGAACGTGCCAGCGTGGTTTGCGGAACCATAACTCCAAACTGTCGTCGGCGGTAGAGAGGGTGGAAGGATCTGCTGCTGGAACTGGCGGACAGCGATCTCATAGTAATCGACTGGACCGCCAACATTCAGTTCGCCCGTCCGCGGCATCGCAGGCGGGATTATCAGCGGCATTTGGTATTTCGAGATCTTGTTAACGTTTAAGGTGCCGCCGGGCTTATCGGCCAAAGCGCTAAAGGACGAAAACCTCGTGGTCAATAACACTCCCGATGCGGTTGCGGTCAGTTGAAGGAATCTTCGGCGGGTAATCATCTCTTTCCCCTTTCGCGCGCTCAATGTCTGAGGACGATGAGCACCACAATTAATTCTCGCTGCGTCGTTCGTCCTCTAACCTACGCCGCACTCCATTGGTTCGAGGACATTGGGTTGGTCATGAACTCTCGACCGAGTGTGTCTGATTTCTCGCTTAGCAATGAGTGTTCCTTGGAGCAACTTTAGATTAATTGCCGAGATCTGGGTTTGAGGGGCGTGCGGGTCAAGGCCCGTGGCTATTTCACCGCTAGTACTGCGTTAATTTACGCAGGGCCTGCGTGAACAAGCGACATCTCAATTCTTGGCGGGCCTTGTGTCCAACATGCTTTAAGCATGTCGGAGATTAAAGACGTCTGATTAATCTCACAGCCGAAAGCGCATCTTTCACAAGAAAGCTGCACACGCTCTTGGCCACGGCTCTCTTTCCGCTATTCTAAGGGATTACTCAAATATTGCAGGGCGCGTTCCGCGGAGACGTTGCGAACTGCATTATCCGGGGGTCGGAAAACTGAGGTGGTGAAAAAACGCTGGTACACTTGCTCTGACAATCGGCGTGCGCGGCTCCGGCACAAGGCAAGACGCCTGCGGAACAGCGTTGGGCGCTGACGCTGACATGAAGTTGGCGAGGTTACATGCGGCTCCATGTGAGTCTGGTTTGTTGATTGGCTGAATGCGCCGGCTTGTGAAATGACAACCTGAACGGTTTTGTTCAGCCTCGAAACATTCCTTGCTGCATCAGTCTGACTTTGTGCAAGAGCCGACTTGAACACTCCTGAACTAGCTCGACTATACTCTCTGCAATTATTCTCTCACCTTAACCACGGCCACCGAGCAGTTTGCCTGCGCGGCAACTTTGGCGGATACGCTACCGAGCATCTGATGTTTTAGATCCGAGGCTCCTGTCGCACCCAACACTATTAGATCGTAACCTTCCAGTTCTGCCTCACCGAGAATCTCATTGGCCGGGTTTCCTTCGCGGACAACGGTGTTCACTTCAAGAGCGTAACCTTCGAGTTGCCGTGCCGCCTCTTCGACTATGTTTTCCGCCTCACGTCCGAGCTCCTTTTCGAGCTGGATTTCGGGATCGACCTGATCGGGAATGTCATCAGGGTAATTAAGCCATTCAGCACTAAGACCAAGATGAACCCAGGGCGTCTCGACTACGTGCATCACAGTCAATTCCGCCGCAGCGATATCAAAGTACAGTTTCAGCGCATTCAATGCACGCTGCGACGCGTTGGAGCCATCCACAGCGACCAGAGCCCGCCAGTTGCGCTCGGCGGATGGTTTGCGGATGACCAGCACTACCCCGTGCCCATGCTCGACGGCCCGTCCGGCGACCGGACCAATACCAATTAGAGACCGATCTCTCCGGCCAGTGGCCCCCACCACCGTGACGTCGTAATCTCCAGTCAATTGCTGGATGATGCCTGCCGGCGATCCAAACTGTGTAATCGGTTCCGACTTCACTCCTTCTTTGGCAAGTGTCGCTTGACCGGTGGACACTATCGCTTGAGTCTCCTTAACGATTTTTTTGCGATAGGCATCTCTTATTCGCTTTGGGCCGTTTCGCGCTCCATTTGCTGACAGTTTGATCGTCGGCTCAGGGGCAACACAAAGGACTGAGACCGCGTTATTCTGTTTGCGCAGGAACCGGCTGGCGGCGCTAAGTGCCCCGGTTGCTTCGGGTGAGCCGTCCGTCGCCATCAACGTTTTCATTGAGCACCTCTTTCAGAAATCAACTGCTTTGTAAAACTCCTCCTGGACTAGCGTGATTAAGATGGAGCACGCATCGTGTAATTTTTTCTCTTCTACCTCATGAACATCTCGCATCTCGTCTCATGAGCATGCGACACGAGGTCGGCGAACTCTTCCGGAGACGAGCTGAAAGCGAAAGCATCAGTGATCGAGGAGTCGACGTTGACCGCCTTCGGAGCATCAATTACAGCGCCATCATTATCCTCGCGCATCTCATCGCTGGTTTTGGCATTTGTGAGTGCTCTCATTACAACTCCCAGTCCCAAGCTTCCAAGGGCGGAGCCAAACATCCCGCGGCGTCTCGCTCCATACAGCGCCAGAGCGCCTCCAGCCGTGGCGGCAAGCAACCTCGTCGTAGGCGACCAGTTCGCCTTCAGCCCCCATCTTTCTTTTCGCGGTCGTCCACCCTGAAGAGCCGGAATGTCACCTGCCTGATCGTGTATGTCGAGTAGATTCTCTATGTTTTTCACGCCGTGGATACCAGCAACACACTCAAGCAAAGGATGCTCTTCGGCGGCGAGGATCGGACCGCTTAGGATTATGGATCCATTGATAGACTTCACCTCAATTGCGCTCGGGTGAGAGACGACCCGGCCTAACTTTGCACGAACGCGCGCTCTGACAACATCGTCCGAAACATCTCTGGTTCGAAACAACGACACTGCTTTGGCAAAAACGCCCCGCACATGATTGCGAACATCCCGTCCAGTCCTGCCGGCTACGTCCCCGGCTAACTTTGCGGCGTGCGTCATTTTGTTGCGCACCAGGGCGCGCCGCCTTTTCCCGCGATCGGGATCAAACATATACATAAGACCTGCGCCCACGCCCGCAGCACTTACCAACTTTACACTCTTATTCATGATCCACCTCCTCTTACGAAGTGCGTTCCCCGGCTCACTTAATTCTCCGGACGATTAATGAGCCATCTCTTCGTTATCCTCTTCGCACTCATCACAACAAAAGGGATTGTCGAGTCCCTCTTGCATAGCCCACACAGCCTGGTTAAATGTTATTTCATCGACGTAGAAGGCCTCATTGCAGAATGCGCAGAGGAGTTCCGATTGGTTCGGACCCGTTCGGTATCTGGTCGGTCCTTCAACAACGCACGGCTGCTCTTCCGGATTTAATGTTGATCTCAGTCTCATTTCATCCTCCTTGCTCAGCGTCCAACTCATTACCCGGCTTGATCGAGTTTATCAAGCTAGCTTTCTTCTTAAACTCAGCGGCCAAGGCGTACGCATTCTCTTTGGCTTGGAGAGCTTCCCGCAAAGCTG
>DASSCG010000543.1:0-5568 GCA_035697925.1 Pyrinomonadaceae bacterium | reverse complement strand
TTTTCCTTTGTTTCGCACGATGCTGAACAGATGACTTTTCACCGGGTTAGTAAACAAACTGCCAGGTTGGGATTGCGCCGAGATGCGCTTGCCGTCGATGGCCTCGATAAGATCTCCTGAGCGCAATCCAGCTTTGAATGCAGTGGTGGTTGGCTGGACATATATAACTAGTAAGCCTTGAGTACCTCCAAAACGTACGGCCACTTGTGGCATCAGAGCTATGGTTTCGATTCCTTGAGCAATTAGTGAGTGAGACACGGATTTAAAGAAGCCTGGTTGGAATGCTCCCGGACTATTGTTTGGCAGAAATTTGGTTCCAGGATAAACGGGGAATCGCCACTCAAAAGGCGAATCGGGCGACTCGCTCAAAGTAATCTCGATCTTCTCCGGGTCAATTTTACCTGGACGCGCCACAGTGAAATAAACAGAGCCTCCTGGCCCTGCTTCTTCCAACAACCATGAGAAGTCTTCCGCACTTCGCACTTCCTCTTTGTTGACTTGGAGGATTACGTCGCCGGGCCGAAGTGCCGCCTCTGCAGCCGGACTACCGGGCGCAACTGAGGTAAGCATGATCCCCCTGCGGGCCTCCGCCAGCGACATAGCGCCTTCACGCTCCCATCCCTTGGTTAAGAGTTGTTCAATCTGAAGCGCGCCCACCGGATCTCCGCGAACACCCAACCAAGGCCGGGGAACGCTAGCTTGCCGATCCAAAACCCGTTTCGCCGCCGTCCTAACCATCGTGCTCGGTAACACACTAGCTTCGCTGTCCTCAACTGCATCTACTATTCCGATCGTTTCACCGGCATCGTTTACTGCGATCCCTCCGATGTTCGCGGCTGAAAGCTTGGTTGATTTGATTCTTACCCGGGCAAGAACGCCGGACGGCGATCGAGTCAATTCCACCACTATTCCATCAGTCTCACCCATTCGCGCATAAATCAGTCCTTCATTCGACACTTCGCCTTTTCTCACTGGCTCCGGGCCAAAAAGGCGTAGATGTTGACCTACACTGACTCCGTTTTCATTAGCATCCAGACTACGCCACAAGCTGTTGTCGCTAAGCTTAAGGACCGAAAGACCGGTAACCCCATCCAGTCCGATATAGCGGGCGTTCACCCGTTTCCCATCCCGGGCTATCACCGTCAAGTCTGGTTGTTCGTAATAGCTGGGCGATCCCGAAAGCATCGGAGCACTCGAAGGGAGCATGGCCCGTGGCTTCTGATCCACTCCTGGAGGTGGCGGCGCTGCCGGCGCCAGCGGAGCAAATGGGCCAGGAGGTGGTCCCAACTCTGCTTGCGCGTCAGGTAAACGGGCGACAATCGTCTTACCGTCTTCCAAAGCCAACCCGGCAATTACGTTTGTGTGAACCTCATCGGTAAACTTAAAAGCGTCGTCGACTTTAGTAATTGCCCGTAACTCATCGTTGGACCGAACTAACAGCCGAAACATTTTCATTCCGTTTAATCGGTGCAGGATCGTAACTACCTGCGGAGCAATCGCGCGATTTTCTTCAGTCACCGGTCGACGGCGTGAGCCGGTTCGTTCCTGCTCTCGTTTGGGTGCTGGCGCGGCTGGGACAGAAGGTGTAGCTACTTGCGCAACGCTAGTGATCTGCCAACCAGGGACCAACGCGATCATGAAAACGAACGTTCGCACTTTGGTATTGCCTCTAATTGCCATTTTGTCTTCACCAACAATTCAAGAATTGAAGCCAATTGACGACAGTGACTGCTACCAAGAGCCCTTCGACGAACTCTTGACCAATGAACCATTCCCGGTGAGCACCCTCTCCGATCCAAAACTCAATGACGGTACCGAGATTGTGCGCGAGACCCCACTGGAATAATCGAGCGATAGTCTTAACGGTTGAGGTGAAGCCTCAATTTGAAACACGGGAGAAGATTCGATACTAGCGAGCGCTTCTTCCTTCTTAACTACCGGAGTTGCAGAGCTGCTGAATTCCTGCGTTGCCAGGCGTCTTCCATTTCTCAAAGATGCTACCGAGGAAAGCTGAGACCTCTTTTTAGGCTGTTTAGGTCGTTGAATATTTCTACTGGCCTCGTGTTCGCCCGCTCGAGAGCCGGCATTCGTTACTAACTCGTCGCTTACAGAGATCGGAGGTTCTTGTTTCGGAGGCTGGACTGCAGACTTAGATTCGTCTTGAACAGCAATATTGTTACTACCCGGCGAATTTAACACCTTCAGGGCGAGGGTCACTCCAATGACCAATACCAGACTCGCCAAAGCGAGCGTGGGCCAGCCGAGCGTGAAATTGGCAAACAAAGATCCCGCCCGCGCTCCACTTTGTGAGCCTGCTAACCGAGAACGGACTCGCATGTCAAAGTCCGCGGGGGCTGCAACAGGTTCCAGGCTGGCGACCAGCTGGCGCAACTTTCGACGCTCATCATAGAACCGGTGACAGTGTCCGCACCCTGCGAGGTGTTCCATCGTTGAAGCAGTTAAAGCTTCCCCATGGTTTGCTTCTTCGATTTCGCGACAAACATTTTTACAGTTGACCATGCTCATAACTCCATTTCAGAGATACGCTCTCATCTTTTCGCGCAGGAAGTCGCGCGCGCGGCTTATCCGCGATTTAACAGTTCCCTCGGATGTTTGCAAAATGCGAGCGATCTCCTCATAACTTCTTCCCTCTACGTCGCGCAAGATCAAAGGGGCCCGGTATTTCTCAGGCAAAGTACTGATAGCTCGTTGCACCGCTGTGCGTCTCTCTATGGCCACGAGCTCGCTATCTTGCAGCGGGCGTTCGTCAGCGGGGTCAAGCTCACAACTTTCCCTCCCATCGTGGGCTTGAAAAAATCCAGTAAGCGAGACCAGACGCCTGCGCTTTCGCTTCCGCAACTCGCTGATTGCCAGGTTAGTAGCAATGCGGTAGATGTAGGTTGAGAAAGCATAATTGCTCTGGTACCGATCTACTGCCCGGTAAAGCCTGACAAAGGTTTCCTGAGCAAGATCCACTGCGCCATCGTAGTCGTTCGTCATCCGGTATATGTAGCTGGTAATTTGATTACGATACCTGCTTACCAACTCAGCAAAAGCATCCTCATCGCCCGTTCGGGTTGCTTCAAGCAATGCGTGATCAGAGGTCGAATCGGCGATTACCTCCTGCCGCAAAGCTACAGGGAAACTTAGCTCGTCAATGGAACTCAGTGTGTCCATTAGGGTGGGTAGGCTCTTACTGCTTTGTCAGAACCGCGAGCGGTAATGACCGGCACGGATCCGGGTTCGAGCCGAATCTAACAAATACCGCGGGAGAATTAACCCGAGTGCCGATTATACCCTTACGAACGACGGCCCGCAGGGTATACACGCTTCGACTGACTCGAGGTTCCCAAAGAAACTTAGCCATTTGCACTTTTTTTCTCAGCCCTTGGCTTGAGGTGGTTGATCGGCGAAGCTGACGCCGGAAGGCGACCCGGCGGGTCTGGGTATACTGTAGCTGGAAACGACGGAATAAGAACGCTTAAGGGCGGAGAGTATTGGTTTTGCCTCAAAAGTATGACTCGACCGCTCTCATTCAAAGGGCTTCAGCCTGGTGACAAGAGGCAGTCGGAAAACTTGACCGTTTTAACGGTTTGACCTCTCAGATAGAGGCTGAAGCTATTGAGTGCCGAGCCGCGGGAGAAACCGTTGAAACGGTTCTCAAATTCTCCAGTGCACTTTCACACCGGGCCGAAGCCCGGTGTGAATGAGACGAGACTTTTGAGGCAAGACCAAAGTATTTAGGCTTCCGGGTTCTTGAAGAGCGTATCGTCGACTTTTACACCAAAGGTCACGGTCAGAATTCTGGTTTCCTGGGTTTGTTTACCATCTTCCGTCAATATTATGCGGAAGGGCACCAAGGTGCTCTGAGCGTACCGATAGTCGGAAAACCGCTTTGAGTATTTCAAGGGTGTAGCGCCCGGACCAGCTTCCTCGTAATCAAGCCATAAGATGTGGAAGGTTCTGGCGCTGATGAAATAGCGAGTAGTTCGTTTTTCTTTATCCGTAAGATCCAGAACGTAAAGGTCGAGGCCCTTCTGCTTCTCCTTGCCCACCAGGGTTACGGTCGCTCCGTTTTCTTTGTACCTGAGCAAACTATCAATGCTGTGACGGTGCTGAGACATGAATGCATCAGCGGTGTCCTGACGGGGAACAAAAGCAGCGCCATTGATGACACCCCAAAGTCGTCCCTCGCCGAAGATTAGCGAGTACTCCATCGTGGGCATTTTTTGATCAAGCCTAATTCGGTCCTTGTCAGCGCTTTCGCCCGTTATGAAACGACGTTCATAAGTAGCTTCTTCGGTCTTGCCGTCAGTCATGTAACGAGTTATCCGACCGCGCTCCACCCCGTTGCGGCGTATCTGCGCAAGGACTGGACGCGAGCCATAGACCAATACCGTTAATTCGGCAACTTGTTCCGCTGTCAGTGTCTTTTGATTAGGGTCAATTTTCTCAACTTTTTTGTTCTTGCCAGAATCCTGGTTAGCGGCTGCCGTGTTCTGGTTGTTTTGGTTGTTCTGATTTTGCTGGGTAACCTCGGCACGGCCAGGAAAAGTTGACCAGACTCCAAAAAACAAGAGAGCGGCAAACAGGGGTGGAGCCAATATTGATCGAAGCAATTAATTCATTCTCCTTCTGGGGGTATCGATTAGCGCTGGTAAAACGGGAGATGACCGACTTAAGCGGGCGGATTCTACCACAGCATCGCTAAACGGTTTGAACTCCAGAACCGGGTTGCTCTGACCTAAAGAACCGTCTCTAGACGCTCAAGCCTAGTTATGGATGCGAGTTCGGGAATGCTCAGATGCCTTGGTATCCACGGTTCATTGTGGGTAGCAAATTAAAAGGTCGGGTTTTTATAGCAAGAAAAACGTCTATTTTCGCTAAGAACCGAACCTCTGGCGGTACTCGGTTGAAGACAGAAACGCCTCGACCATTTCCGCTTGCTGATAATTGCCGTTGAACTGGTTCAGCTTGTTCAGCCAGAAGTTGTATCCGGTGAAATCCCCGTCGGGAGCGTCGCTCGGGTTGCGCCGCAGATAACCGAAATATTGCATCAGGACAAACGCGCGATTGAATTCAGCGTTCACCAGAAGCCGGTCCTCTGCGATTGCCCTGAGTACCTGTGCCCGCGACATCGCGCCGCTGGAAAGGTTCGACACTAGTAAGTCTCTTCGTGACGAGGACAGAAGATTGCCGCTGTTCTGGTTAAGCGTGTCGACAAACTCGGACGCTGACATTGATGAGGGATACAAATTGGTGAATCGCGCCCGTTGCGTAAATTCTGCGGTGAAGGACTGCTTGTTGGTTTCGAGCACCTGTTCCCAGCCTGCTTGATTAACGATTACGCCGCGACCAATCTCACGAGCATCCGGTATCAGCTCGTCGAACCTAATTGGGACAGGCTGATTCGGCAGGTTGCCGTAAGCCGCTTTGTAGTAGCGATAGGCGAGAAAGCCGGTTTCCTGAAATTCGATTGAGAGGAAAAATGCTGCGGAGACGTTAATGCGTTTGACCTCGATGCATTGTGGGTCGCCCCCGCACGAAGTAATCTCCTGGGTCCAGAAA
>DASSCG010000542.1:0-3003 GCA_035697925.1 Pyrinomonadaceae bacterium | reverse complement strand
TTCCACCTTGCGACGTGTTATCCAACATCACGATTAAATGCTTCTGTTCCGGGAATCGGACTATCACAGTGTTGAATCCATTGATGCCACCACCGTGGGCAATCTTGGACACAGTTTCGCTTCCAGTTCCCAACTTAGCCTTGGTGATAACCCAACCATAAGCGTAATCACCTAGAGTTGGTTTATACATAAGCTCCTTGCTCGAGGCGGACACAACCTTGTCAGCGTAGAGCGCCTGATCCCAGAGATAGAGATCCTCCACTGTTGAATACATTGAACCGGCTGCATAGGGGATTGACATGTCCAGGTACGGAGCGTTGACGTAGCCAGTCGCGACCTTCTGATATCCGGAGGCACGCTTCTCAATTATGTTTGCATGATGGTCATAACCAGTGTTTTTCATTCCCAGGGGATCAAGAATTCTTTCTTTTAGAGCTTGTTCATAAGTCTGACCGGTGACTTTTTCTATAATTGCACCTAACAGGAAATAGCCTGAGTTGTTGTAAGAGAACTTGCTGCCGGGTTCGAATTCCAGGTTATTGCTCGCGTATTTCTTAACGAACTCATCCACCGTGTAGGGATTGCGACTTACGTCGTTGAAAAATCCGGGCAGGCCTGTATAGCTGGGAATTCCAGAGGTGTGATTGAGTAGTTGGTGTACGGTAACTTTATCGCCGATATCCTTGCGGTAAGAAGGTAGGTATTCTGAGATCTTAGCATCCAGTTTCACCTTTCCTTGATCGACGAGCTGCAGAACCAACGCAGAAGTGAACTGTTTAGTGATTGAGCCGAGCCGAAACTTTGTATCGGTGGTGTTGGGAATATTCCATTCCATTTGCGCGAGGCCCAGGCCTTTTTTGTAAATGACCTTGCCATTTTCAGCGACCAGAACGGAACCATTGAAGAGCCGGTATTTGTTAGCCGCCGTCATCACTTCATCGATTTTTGCAGCCTTGTCCTGGGCTAAGACGCTGCTTTCAACAGCGAGTAGGACGATGGCGCAGGCGACGAGTGCGCTCGACAGTTTTCTGTACCAAATGATTTGTCTGTCCATAGGAGTTCTCCTGAATAGGGTTTGAAGCGCCACTTCCAGCTGCTTCCGGAATGCTGATGGTTACGATTTGTTTTGGGGAATAGTTTCTGACTAGATGCAGTTTGGAGACTGCCCAATTTGAACTGGTTCGAATCTTAATCGGGGGTCGAGTTAAGGATTGCCCCTCAAGATTAGTTGCCAGAGTCTCCGGTGACTTGAGGAGCCCTCCTTAACAGTCGGGCTACTGCCCGCTTACCTTTAGGGCGTCTTCTTTAGATAGTCCTGCGCTTCGAGGAGTTCGGGCAATTTTTGATCAGCTTGTTGCCATTGCTCCAGGAACTGCCGATAGGTCGATGCCGCCGTGATTCGGTCACCGAGTTTGGCTGCAGTCCGAGCCTTGCCAAGCAAGGAACGCGCCCGGTTCGGTTGTCGGAGTAACGAGACTTCGAACTGCGCAGCAGCAGCTTCCGGCTTTCCAGCGCGTAAAAGGATCTCTCCAAAAAGTTCGTGGGCTTGCTTGATAACCTCTGGGGGTCCCGAAGGAGGCCCGAGCTCCTCTTCGCGTTTGATAGCCTGCCCCATAAGTCCTGCAGCTCGCTCGTGATCTCCCTTGACCGAAGCTGAGACTGCGTCAACTTCGAGTTCCCCGACTGTTTTAGACTCTGTGTTGGCCGACATAGTTCCAGCTTTAATCATCGAGCCGTGTGCTGTCGTCGCGCCATCAAAAGCCGTCGCCAACGCTCGAACGAACACTGGAAGCCTTTGGCTGCTGCTGCCGGTGCGCACTGTGATGCCATTAGTTGAGCCTCCGCCGTGAGCTCCATGTGGCGCTACGGCAGCACCTTCACCCGCCGGTAGTGAATCGGGAAACAGTTTTGAAGCCAGGTTCCATCGTTCAGTTTCAACCACAAATGCCGCCGCCATGTTTGCGTAATTATTTTCGTAGTAGCCGGGTCGGAGCTTATTTTGGTAGGAGGTCTCCGACATCGTCTTCTTCATCAAATTGAGCAGCTCTTCGGCCTTGCTATACCTACCTTGCTGCAAGTAGACGTAAAGCAACCAGTGAAGACTGTGGTAGTCACGCACGCTGGCGGGAAGATTTTTGCGTTTCATCCACGAGTCTGACACTTCCCACGCTGACTCATTTGATGAGGCCGCCTCTGGCCACATTCCCAGTTGCAGGAAAATGTGTGAAGGCATGTGACGCGCGTGGTGGGCTTCGGGCGCGATGTCCGCGTAACGGCGCGCTGCCGGCAGAGCGAGAATCGCATGTTCAGGATCGTCAAAGGCGTGAATGATGTAGTGCGCCGCTCCTGGATGGTTAGGGTTCTTTTCGTAGACCCCAAGTGCGATGGCCCCTGCACGCGCTTGAAGTCGATAGCTCTTCTGTTGCGAGTTAACCAGACCAAGGAGTGAAAGTGAGTAAAACGCTGCCGCATCGAGGTCATCAGCATAGTCGCGATAAATCTTCTCCATGGCGGCGGAATACGCTGTGTCCCTGGCGCGCTTCTCACCCTCGCCGTACAGCGTCTTCACTGCGTTGAGGTAAGCACGCTCTCTCGGACTAAGTTTCGGCGTTTCCTTTATTTTCTTTATAACTTCGCGAGCGGCTGCCGTGTCCTGTTCCGACCAAAGAGGGTGATTGTGGGCCATGGCCTCGCCCCAATAGCCCATCATGAAGTCAGGCTCGATTTTGGTTGACTCGCGGAAAGCTTCGAGTGCTTCTTCGAACCAGAAGGAATGAAGTGCAGCCAGGCCGCGCAAGAAATGAGCCTGGGCCTTCTCAGAGCCAGAGGTGGGAAACTCTACTTTGCCGAGCTCAGCATTTTGCGCGAACGCGCTTGTGGTCAGCGCCGCCACCATCACTGTGGCTAGCAGAAGCCGGAGTCTGCAGATAATTTGAAGATACATTTTCATACCTCGCGAGGTCACAGTAAACGTGCGTCAAAGTCCGTCTTTTGGAGTGCGCC
>DASSCG010000541.1:0-3962 GCA_035697925.1 Pyrinomonadaceae bacterium | reverse complement strand
CGAGTCCTGCTCGGCTCAAAAAACCTAACAACAATAAGTGTTTGCATCTGATCAGTTCAAAGATTGGTCCAACTCTCAGGGCGGTCGCCTCAAACTAGCGTCCTCATAGGGGATTACGATAACCTTAGTAATAGCAACAGTTCACACCGCACCAAATTAGAGACTGCCCTTCTCGTAAAAAACCAGTGGGTCGCTGGATGAACGCTGCATAGGCCATTCTTTTTTAAGATTTATGACTCGCCACAACGGTCTTTTTTTGCTTGTGACAATTTTGAGACTCGTAAACACCGTGCCACCAGCTTCAAAGTTTCCGCACGATCTGATTCATTCCGTAGGCAAATTCATTCGCCGCAGTAGCGCCTGATAGCGTGAGTCGGAATACAAACTTTCCAAAGGGGGCTCGGCTTTCAAGGGCAACGCAAACTCGTGTGCTGCAACTGTCTGCTCCAGAATTCTGATTGCCTTATCTTTGTCGCCGAGCGCCACGTAAACAGAAGCAAGGACATGAGGAGCGGCGTGTAACCCTTGGATCATCTGCCGTGCCTCTCTGCGACGCCCCATCAGTACGTAGACACGCGCGATCGCAGCCTGGGGATTCCCGCCCTTTGGGGACACTTCTCTGACTTTCTCATACAGAGCAATTGCTTCTGCATACCTGCCCAACTGCGCGTAGAGATCTGCCAAACGGTAATTTGCGTGAGCAGATCGAGGCTCCAGTTCAACCGCCTTTTCGAGTTGAACTAAAGCTTCATCATATTTGTGTGCCCTGTAAAAGAACCGACCGAGAGCTGAACGGGTCAGCGATGAAACGGGATCGAGTTGTACGGCAATTTGGGCCTCACGGATCGCTTCATCGAGTCGGCCCAGATTCATAAGTAAGTAGCCATAGTCTGTATGAACGTCAAAGGATCCCGGGGCAAGTTCAAGGGCGCGTTTGAGTTCAACTTCGGCAGCTGCCCAGTCCCAGTCATAGTGTTGTTTGATACGAGCCAACGAAAGGTGCGCCTGGGCCAGTTGGTCATCCAACTCGACAGCTTTCACCGCCGCTGCCCTCGCAGTCGGATGGACTTCCTTTATGTCTTCGGCTCCAATGAGACCCAGAAACAACGTCGCATTTGATAACCCAACGTAAGCAGCAGCATAATTGGGCTCCAACTCTATTGCCCGCTTGAAGTACACAATCGCCTGCCTGAAGTCCGCTTCAGTGTCCTTGCTGAAATGATATCGCCCCAGCAAGTAGGCTTCGTGAGCTTCCGGATTAACGCGACGGGCCGCCAATCGCGATCTCTCCTCGGCGGTTAATTCGATGTAGAGCTCATTGGCCACTGAGCGCGCTATGTCGCTCTCGAGTTTCAGCACGTCCATCAGGTCTCGCTCGTAGTCGCGGGCCCAAAGATGCGCATCAGTCGCTGCATGAATTAACTGCGTTGTCACTCGAACGCGCCCACCCAATCGGCGGACAGAACCTGTGATAACCGCATCAACACTCAATTCACGAGCTATCTCTGATAACGATTTATTGGTCCCTTTGTAACGCATGACCGAACTACGCGAAATCACTCTAAGCGCGTGAATTTGCGCCAACCTGTTAATGAGTGATTCGGTCATGCCGTCGGCAAAGTATTCCTGAGCGGGGTCGCCCGACAGGTTCTCTAGCGGCAACACAGCGATAGACCGAATAGACGCGACACTTCCCGTCTTATCGCTTGCGGATTTTCTGAAATACCGAGGGATGATAAACGTCGAGGTAATAATTGCCGCTGCGATCGTCGCCACAAGCACAAACGTCATCGACTTGTGCCGATCGACGTATCTAAAAAGACCTCTCGCGTTTGTCGATCTGGAAGAGATGAAGTCAGCCGTGCTTAACTCTTGCTTGTCCTTCTCTGTTTCAAACACCAGTTTCACTCCGGCAACCTCTTCCGTAAGAACCATCTTGCCGTCCGTTAGATCTGGGGTCAACACTTCCGATTGAAAGACATAACCGCGGCGCGGTACGGTTTTGACGATTCTTTGTTCACTGTCACTCAACGCCCGCCTTACCTCGATCAAACACTGCACCAAAGAGTCGTCAGTCACCGCAGTATTTGGCCACACTGCCGACATCAGTTCATCTTTGCTCACCAAGCGGTCACTGTTGTGGGCGAGATACTTCAAGACCTCAAACGACTTCGGACGCAATTTTATTTCCTGCCTGTCCATCCCAAGCAGACAGCCCCGAGTCAGGTTTAGGGTAAACCCATCGAAGACGAGGATCTGTTGCTGAAGGTTCTGCATTGTCAGGTAGCTTTAGTAAGTCTTTCGTTGTTTTTTAGGAACTTGTTCGTTACTTACGACCGCGACCAGGGTTAGTCTGCGCCGCGAAAGTCAACACTCTAAGTTGGCGGGAAAGCCCGTCGAGGGCGTCGATTATAGGCCAGATGGCGGGAACCGAGAAGGTTCTAAGGCTAAACGAAGAGGAGAGGTCATGAAGAGACGCCTGATTGAAATGACAAGGTTTCGTCGTCGCACTACCGTCGTGGTGCACGGAACGTCGGATCACGAGTCCAAAGTCGACTTACCGCAAAACGACGAAGAGATGGTCCGGGGTTCGGAGCCGCAGGAGGATTTGAATCTTGCCATTAGGGCTTTGACTGGCAGATTCCATCAAATCAGCAAGCGAATAATGAAACGAGAAAAATCCACCTAACGAACCAAACAGAAAATTTGCAGACCGGCGCCGCAGAAATCCTCAGCACCAGGACGACGACACTCAAAAAGGAGGGACTATGAAGACAAAGTTCAGAATAGCTTTGACGTTAGCCGCGGCCGTGTTGATTATTGGTTTGTTCTCAGCCGAACCGGCCGTATCGGTACTCGCAAACACTAACTGCGTACAAGTGCAGGGCCGTAGCACGGGCATTTTTAATGGAGTGAGCGTTGACTTAACGTTCACTGGGGCGGGGATTCTGAACGGAACAGGAGAATTTACCTTTGACTTCTCTAGTCTGCGGCCGACTGCTGACGCAAACTCGTTCACGTATCTTGGTGAGTACACAATCAATACTCAGCAAGGACAGGTCAAGCTGAATGCAGTAGCCCTGGATACGGCTGGGGTTCCCTTCATCCACACGGACATCGCGCACGTCAACCCCAATACAAGCACAGGAAGATTCGCGGGGGCAACGGGTGTAATTTTCACAAAAGGAGACGGTGCTAGCGCCGAGCATAACGGCGAAATCTGCTTTGCAACTAATTAGGGCTCGGGAGGCGAAATAGCAGCACAGAAGCACTCAGAAAAAGTAGAAAGGATTGAGTCGAGGTGTACGCGAGCGACTTAGAAATCCGTAGTCGTTTTCTGCGGATGTCAGGCTGTTATGGAGTCATTCGCCTTCGACCGCGTCATCGTATATCAAGGATTGCAGCATGTTGAAATCTGCTCGCTCTGACTCTTGTGGCAAATTTGTGACGTGAATACAGGTAAACAGGTACAAGTAGTTGTTACTAGATGTACTCGGCAGCGGCTGCAACCTGTGTAAAATGTTAAGAGATCTGAAGAGCCGTCGCTGGATGGAATAGGCTTCACCGCTCTTTTAACCAGTGGGTCGCAGGTTCGAGTCCTGCTCGGCTCACCAAATGAATAGAACAACTTAGGAGCAGTTGCTTGATAACAAGAGCACCTGCTCTTTGTTTTTGGTGTACGGCTGGTGTACCAGTGGTGCGCGGTGGCTCATTTGGAGTCTATGAAAGACTTCACCCGGCCGGGGGGTTCGAGAGTTGTCCTGATGATTACGATGCTTGATGCTTTGCGTCAGCATCTCACCTTTGTGCAAATCGCCCATTCACGTCTCAGTTTCCAAATTAACGCACTGCGGAATCACGCATGTACGGCGTGATGTTGCTCGCAATGACGCGAAGCTCGGCCCCGGTCAGCGGGAGTCGTTGGAAAGCAGCCCAGCCCGCCTTGGGGTATAAGAGAGGAC
>DASSCG010000540.1:0-3684 GCA_035697925.1 Pyrinomonadaceae bacterium | reverse complement strand
GAATTTGACGACCGTTTTACGTCGGTGGCTCATGGCTTTGCCAACGCAGCAGACTATTACTACAAGGCTAGCTCGCTTCGAGTGATGCACAAGATCCGAGTGCCCACTTTAATCATCCACGCGCAGGATGATCCGTTTATTCCCTTTGCACCGCTGCGCGATCCCTCGGTTGGCGGTAATCCATACATACTGCTGGTCGATCCTGAGCGTGGCGGCCACGTTGCTTTTCTCGGCACTGCGAAGGATAACGAGGATCGATTCTGGGCAGAGAACAGGCTGCTGGAATTTTGCCAGCTCGCGCACAGTTCTCTGTAGAAGGAGTTGGGTTTCAGAGTCTGTCCAGCAAATGGCGTCGGATAAAAGTTTTTGACAACCGTAATCGGCGTTCGGTGTTTTCGGACAATAGCTGTTCCCACGGGAGGAAGTCATGCTCCTTCGACTAACTCACAAACGATCGTGCACTCTAGCGGTCATATTTCTGTTTGGTGCGCTAAGTGCTCAACAGGCAGTGCCACAGGTTGAATCCTCCGTCGGTTCCTCCACTCGTGCTCCATCCGTTTCGATAAGGGGCCGCTATAACGGCAAATTGGTTTTCACCAGCGACCGGCATAACTCGGGTTTGAGTATTTGGACTATGAACCCTGACGGAAGTAGTCCCACACGTTTGACTCACCCGCAGCCACGCGGGGAAATACTTCCCATTTTTGTTCGTGTTTATGATGACGGCCCGGTATGGTCCCCCGACGGAACGAAGATCGCGTTTCTCAGTAACAGAAATTATACGTTCGCACTCTACACAATGAACGCGGATGGAAGCGATCTTCGTCTCGTGACCGATCAAGTACCAAATCCTACTGCGGCTGCATGGTCGCCAGATGGGACTAAGATTGCTCTTGTTGGTGGCGTATTTTTCGCGATACCACCGGGCGATCTAGCGATTGATATTTACATTGTCAACGCGGATGGGAGCGGACTGACGAAACTGACCAAGGAGTCCGGTCTGAACGGCAGTCCCACGTGGTCGCCTGATGGAAGTCAAATTGCATTCAGTAGTAATCGCGATCCAGACCAGCGCCATAAGATTTGGGTGATGAATGCTGACGGAAGTAATCAGCGCAGACTCACTGACATTCACAATACGAGCAATCCGCTATTTTACGGCGATGGATGGCCTTCGTGGTCGCCTGACGGAAGCAGTATCTTGTTCACGGGTTACAGGGACTTCAACGGCGCCAGAAACTGCTTTGAGGTCAATTGTCTTGAGATCTTTGTCATGAATGCTGATGGCACTAATGACCACCCGCTGACCAATGATCCAAATAGAGGAGGTATATATCAGTTACCCAGGTGGTCGCCTGACGGCACAAAGATTGTCACCAGCGTTGAGCTGGGGACGCTGTCAGACGTGAGGAACGGTATCGACCTAGGTAGGGGAATTATCGTGATGAACGCCGACGGCTCTGATCAAATCAATCTTTCTACTCGGAGTGGTAGCGCATTCTTCGATGTTTCCGTGGATTGGCAGCCACTTGCGGCGCCACCTAATTTTCCCTCCAGCGTATTAGGCTTCAGCGCGACAACTTTCAGCGCCTACGAAGATATAGGGAGTATTCCCGTGACAGTGACGCGTACTGGCAACCTCAACGGTGTAGCTTCTTGTCTTTATGCCACCGAAGATGGCACCGCGACTTCCGCGTCTAATTATGCGGCCGCCTATGGCACCCTCAACTTCACAGCTGGAGAGACATCGAAGACAATCTCGATTCCGCTCACCGACAATGGCCACGCGCAGGGTAACGTCTCATTCAAAATCAAGCTTTGGGACAATGAGGGCAATGCGACTCTATTAGGCGGGATACGTGAGACGACGGTTACGGTAGTGGACCGAGACACAGTGCCGCGGGCCCGAAACCCAATTGACGACGCGCGGCCCTTCATACGCCAGCACTACGTCGATTTTCTCAACCGCGAACCTGATGCTGCGGGGCTGACCTTCTGGATGGAGCAGATCACATCCTGTGGCGCCGATGAGCGTTGCATTGATATTAAGCGTCAGCACGTTTCGGCAGCCTTCTTCCTTTCAGTCGAGTTTCAGGAGACGGGGTTTTTCGTGAAGCGAGTCTATAAGCTTGGCGGTCAGGGGACCTCGTTCTTACGCGACAGCCAGCGAATTGGAGCCGGCGTCGTTGTCGGGCAAGCGGGATGGGAACAGCGCTTAGAGGCGAACAAGACCGAATGGATTCAGCAACTATTTGATGAAGATAAAGTGATCACCAGTTTCGGGTTTACGAACGAGCAGTTTGTTGATTTGCTTTTCCAATACGGCGAACTGACACCAACGCAAGCGGAGCGAGATGCGCTGGTTGCTGAACTAAATGCTGGGACCGCAACCCGACCCGGCGTGTTTCGCAGAGTCGTAGAAGACCAACGACTCCGCGATCGGTTGTTTAGAGAAACTTTTGTCTTCATGCAATACATCGGCTACCTGCGGCGAAATCCGGACGTAACCGGATTCAATTTCTGGCTGGACAAGTTGAACCAATTCGATGGCGACTACATTGCCGCGGAGATGGTTAAAGCCTTCCTCGTCTCAAGCGAGTACAGGGGTAGATTTGGCCAGCCCTGACACCGAATGCCGTAGAGGCGAAATCGCTAACCAAGTGATCCGAATTGGCTGTTATTTGGCGAGGTTCTTCAGCAAACGAGTTGCGTGGTTGCGTGCGATGAGGGGCAAGTGGTCGTCAGTGCTAATGTCCTTGAGTAGCGGGATCAATTGTTGAGGATCCGCAAGCCAGTTTCTCTTTATTGCCGATTCTAAATAATCCATCAACTTTGGCGCGTTGAGTGGCTGGTTCTCACGCGCAACAGAGACGTCGAAAACAAATATTGCCTGATCCGCGACGCGCCTGTACTCAGTTACCAGCGCTGACGCGCTGGGGTTGTTGCTCCAGTTGAATTCAGCTGTGCGTTTGCGGGTACCTTCAATCATTCCTATTCGCATTGTGCCCAGATGCGGGAACTGTTTGTCCGCTTGATAGTTTTCCTGCGAGTCCAGAAATTTCAACTCCTGCCACCACCCCAGTAGTCGACCCAGCACGGCGGGTGACAGTTCGATGGGTTCAACGACCGGCGTCTCTTCATTCAGGCGTTCAAAAGTTATTGTTCCGCGACCTGCCGAGTCATGCTGGATAACGATATGTCGGACATGAAAATCCGGTTGCGTAAACTCATAGGTATAGGTGACGGCAGTCGAAGCTGACTTGGATTCTACAGGTGTTTCGGCCTGGTGGGTTGGCTGTCCAGGGCGGCTATTCTGCTTCTTATTGGATGGCTCGGATGGCTGGGGCAGGTTTGACTGAGCCATGCAAAGAGAGAAATCAACGCATGTAAAAATCGCCGCGCTCAAGATCAAAAACGCGGCGGGGAGCAGCTGAGGGGTTTTTAGGATTGGCCTGACCATCAATCGGTTGAGATTCTAGCGAAAGAATGTGGTTAAGGGAATCCGCGAGAGATCTTAAAAACACACTGAAAGCGTGGAAGTCAATAGCCGGGGGCAACGCCCCCCGGAAACATCACAAGCCTGTCCGACCCTGAAAGGGTCCCAGCTCACGAAAGGATATTTATTGGAGTTAATTTTGGTTTGACCGTTTCAGGGTCAGGGAGGCTTTTTGTCTCTTGTCCGTG
>DASSCG010000539.1:0-5602 GCA_035697925.1 Pyrinomonadaceae bacterium | reverse complement strand
CACTTAGACTCTGCATGCGGTCTGCCGCCCGTGTCAGTTGTTAACTGGAGAAAAGGATGAACAAGCCTCGCATCTTTTTAGGCTCGTCAGGAAAGCAGGAGAAGCTACTGCGGGCATTGACACGCGGTCTCGAGGAGGTCGCCCAGGTAGAACCCTGGACGACCTCCTTCAATCCTGGGACTACCACACTTGAACGTCTCGTTGAGCTTGCCCATGAAGTCGACTTCGCAGCGTTCGTGTTCGCTCAGGACGACTGGACGACTCAGAGCCCGCAGGTATTGCCGTCGCCCGAGTCCGGTCAGGCTTCTCCGCGAGATAATGTGGTCTTCGAAGCCGGCCTTTTCGGTGGGACTCTCGGAATGCGCCGAACCTTTATCCTCCACGCGAACGGTTCCAAACTTCCAAGCGATCTCCTCGGCCTCACGTCCGTACGTTACGAAGCAACCACTCCGACGGCGGTCAGAGTCATCAACCAGAAGCTCCGGCAGGCGATCGAGAACGAGGGCCGCGTCGCCCGCATCGAAGGCCTGTGGTGGCAGTTCTCCCTGACGGAGCGCACCGCGCGGGAGCCTTCAGCCATCAGCCTTCTGAAGATCTCGCGGGACCGCGACAGGGCCCTGGAGGTGGCCGGCCGTTCATGGCAAGAGGATGGCCGCCTGTCAGCGAGATACTGGAGCGAAGCGGTGAAGGAGAGGAAGGAGCCTTCGGGCATCTTCTACTATTGGAACGGAGAACGGCCGCTGGATCCGGACTGCCCGCAATTGTACGGAACGGGAGAGATCCGGCTGGAGTCGGCCGAGCGTGCGTCCGGGTACTGGACGACTCATGTGGACGAGCAGCCGAAACTGGATGTGCGGACGTCCGGTGTCTACTTGCGCGCTGATCCAGAGGACATGAGCACCCTGGATGGACCTGAGGATCGGAAACGCGCCAAGCTGATCGCAGAGCGGTTGAAGCATTGGAAGTCGTTCAAGAACGCCTGAGATCAGCGCACGGCAGACGCCTGGACTTCTGTCACGGCCGCTGGAGTTGCTTCGAAAGCGGTCGCCTCCAAAGAAAACTGATGTCGCTTAGGCGAAGTGCCGGTCTCAATGGCGTAGGAACTGGGGATGTCGCAATTTCAGTTTTTCTCGGTGTACTCAGTGCGTCCGTGGTGAGTAATTTTCAGAAAAGGTTTTCACCACTGAGACACGGAGGACACTGAGGAAAAGAACTCGGTAGGCTTAACTAAGCGCTTTGAGAAAATGATGGGGCCGCTCTGATGATTCAGGGCGGCCTTTCTTCTGGTCGCTGATGGCACGCAAGCGGCACAAGGAACCTGCGAAGCAGGTGATAGCATAAAGCCTGGGGCGCAAGCCCCAGGGACGGAAGGTCTCAAGTGTTGTGAGCCCGTGAAAACGGGCGACAGCCGTATAGACCTTCGCGCGGTGTTTAAGCATTGCGCTGTCGCCCGCTATCGCGGGCTTGAGCAAATGACTAATTTCTCCCTGGGGCTCACGCCCCAGGCTTTATGCTTCCACCCGCTTCGCGGGTTCCCACCTTCCACTTGATCGGAGATTAGACTGAGCAAGAGCCAGTAGAGGCAGCTATGCTGATATTGCCACGCATGTGTTAGATTGATCCTCCGAGATTGAATTATCAGATATTTCTCTTTTTAAAATCATGAACAAGCTGGTCTCATTATTAACATTGGTTTTGCTGTCGCTTTCAAGAGTTGTTCCGCTTATCGCACAAGAGCAGACGCAAGCAGTACAGGATGTCGTACGCATCTCCACCAACCTCGTTCAGATCGATGCGGTGGTAACTGACAAAGACAGGAATCCTGTAAAGGACCTGAAGGCTGACGATTTTGAGGTCTTACAGGATGGGAAGTCACAGAAAATCGTCTCGGTCACTTATGTTGAAACCGAGATTCCAAAGCAACCCGTTGCTCTGAAAAAGACCCAGAAAAATTCCCCGCTTGAACCTCCGATGCGGACTCGTCCCGAAAATGCCGGACGCGTGCTCACGTTTATCGTCGACGACGGCAATTGTTTGTCTTCGCGACTTGGGATGTTGGCTTCGCGCCAGGCTCTAGAGAAATTTGTCAGCGAACAAATGCGTCCCGATGATTTGGTTTCCATCTATCAAACCAGAACCGGCAGCAGCGTCTTACAACAATTTACCTCCGACAAAGTACTGTTGAGGCGCGTCATTGAGAAAATTCGTTGGTATCCCCCGGCCGGGATGTGCGCCAACGATGCCACCGGCGACTTTTTTGACCCGGCACGCCTTACTACTTTTGACAAGGATCGTGACACCGGTGCTCGGAACATTGAGAGTGAAGCGGATCGAGCGAACCGAAATAAAATTGAAAACCGGGCTACTGATAATCAAGTTGCCGGATTGATTGGCGTCCTTCGTTATGTCACTCGTGGACTGCAGCGAGTCTCCGGGCGTAAAACGGTTTTCTTGCTTTCCGACGGCATCCCTCTACTCTCGAATGATGCTGAACAACGCGGTCCTACCCACAGCCCGACGGTGACAACAAGGATGAGCGATTCCCTGGGTGTCCTGCGCGATCTGATCGACTCAGCTAATCGCGCGTCGGTAGTCTTTAATACGATTGATGTGCGCGGTGTGCTGGTACCGGATGGTGGAATCACCGCGCAAGATGCGTTTAGGGGTTTTTCAGGGCCGGATGGAAACATTCATACAACGAACCCGGCAAGTGCCAGAAGAAGTACGGCTATTATCAATTCACGCACTGGGATGAATTATCTGGCTGTCGAAACCGGCGGCAGGTTTTACCACGATGCGAATGATCTGAGCGTCCCGTTGCGTGCCGCTCTTAATCTGGAGAAGGGATACTACCTGATCGGCTACCAACCCGAGACAGACACTTTTAGGAGCAAGAAGTTCAACAAGATCGAAGTCAAGGTGAAGCGTCCTGAACTAAACGTTCGTTCACGTTCAGGATTCTTCGGGGTAACCGATGAAAATTTGCGCCCTGAAAAGCACACCGGTGACAGTGAACTCTATGAAGCCATTGCCGCGCCTCTGCCGACCGCCGGATTGGATCTACACCTGACAGCCTTCTTCGGTAATACGGAATCGGAAGGCACCTTTATAAAGACACTCTTGTATCTCGATGGGGAGCAAATTTCTTTTGTAAACGAACCGAATGGTATGAAGAAAGCCGTTTTTGATGTTGTTGCTGTAACGCTAAACCACAAGAACGAACCGGTCGATGAGTTTAACCGGACGCACACAATTCGTTTTCCAGCAGCAAACCTCGCGGAGGTGAGACGAACTGGCGTCATATACACGGCTGACATTCCGGTGAAAAAACCCGGTGCCTACAACTTTCGCGTTGCCGTCCGAGACGCCAATTCCAAACAGCTCGGGTCGGCGGGTCAACAAATTGATGTTCCCGATTTGAAGAAGAGTGGCCTTCATTTGTCTGGCCTTACGATTGGAGAAATTGCACTAAAGGACGGCAAAGCTGTCAGGCCGTCTGTCGACAAGGCTGAAAACGGATTTGCGCCGGTCACCACAGTCGCGCATCCAGCAGTCCGGCGGTTTCGACCCGGAGCCATTCTTGGCTACTCTTACAAAATCTATAACGCTCAACTCGAAAATAATCGCCAGCCGAACATAAGTCTGCTAGTTAGACTGTACCGACAGGGTCAAGTGGTTACCGAAAGCGCGCCGCAACCAGCTCAGTTCGAACCACAAGCTGACATGACCCGAATCAATGATTACGGTTATCTTCGATTGAAGCCCGAGGCGCTCACCGGCGACTACACCCTTCAAATTGTCGTCACTGATTTGAAGGCGAAAAAATCGACCTCCCAATGGATCGATTTTGAAGTCATAAATGAAAGCGGACTGAAAGAGGCGCGCTAACCGGGGGAGCGTTACCCGCAGCCCGCGGCGACCGTGAACGTCGAAGGATTTCGCGTGATGAGGGGTGTGAACGAGCAGGCGAGGAAGTGGTCCAATTGTATCTCACCGACATGAAGCATCTGCGCCTGTGCCGATTCGCACCCTGGTTGGATTCGAACGTATTTCGCTCCGGCCAAAAGAAAAACGTACCGTAACGTTTACCATTGCACCGCGACAGATGCCATTAATTGATGATCGTGGGAAGCGCGTGATTGAACCCGGCGAATTTCTAATCAGCGTGGGTGGGTTACGAGATAGGTTTACAGTCTCCGGTAATCTACTGGAACTCCCCGAGCTATGACCACCGCCAAGAGACACAAAAAGCACGAAAGGTTTTCCGTAAGTCTTTTGTGCCTTTTGTGCTTTTTTATGCCTACTGTTTCGCAGGCACAAATCCTTGGCGATCCTGCCGATGTCAGTCAGGATTTTCAACGCCTGGAGAACGTTTATTTTGTTGGCAGTCGAGTCACTTCGTTCGACACGTCAACCGGTCAAGGCACACTGCAATGGGATCGATACCTGCGCAATACAACTTTGTCGTTCAACAAGATCGACGTTGGGTTCACCCGCGGTCGAGCCACTGAATTTCCAGGTACCGAATACGATCAGGATCCCTCTCTTCCTTTCGCCATTAGTTTCGTGAGTCCGCGCACGGTGCGCTTGCGTTTCTCAACTCGCGCCGTTCCGTTGGGCGATGGCCAGTCGCTGATGCTTGCTGGACAAGTTCCAAAAGACGCTTCGTGGCGCGTGACACAGAACGATCGTGAGATTATCTACACCGGCGTGCACGGTCGGGTGCGAATCATCAAGCAACCCTGGCACATTGAAATTTACGATGAGCGCGGACGCCTTCTCACTCGCACCCAGAACATTGGGGATCCGGCAACCTTCATAACTCCCATTCCGTTTTCTTTCGTGCGACGTGCCAGCGATCTTGCGCGTCGCATTGCGGCTACTTTTGAACTGCGACACGACGAAAAGCTCTTCGGCTGCGGTGAATCCTTTACGCGATTCAACAAGCGTGGCCAACGAGTTTTAGTCTCTACCCGCGACGGCATGGGGACACAGAACGAATACATGTACAAGCCCATACCGTTTTTCTTGAGCAGCAACGGGTATGGCATGTTTGTGCACACCAGCGCACCGTTGACCTTCGACTTCGGAAAATATTACGACGCGCACAACGTGATCTATTCCGGTGATGAGAATCTGGATCTCTTGGTGTTCCTCGGCGAGCCAAAAGACATTCTCTCTGAGTACACGGCGTTGACAGGTCGTAGTCCAGTACCGCCACTCTGGTCCTTTGGTTTCTGGATGAGCCGCATCACCTACAATTCGGAGGACCAGGTGCGCGAGGTAGCCCGGCAATTGAGATCGCGCCAGATTCCTGCTGATGTCATTCATCTGGACACAGGCTGGTTCGAAACTGACTGGCGCAGCGATTTTCGTTTTTCAACTTCACGTTTCCGTGATCCGGCAAAGATGATTGCTGATTTGAAACAGCAGGGACTTCACATAAGTCTCTGGCAGTACACTTACTTCACCAGCAAAAATGATCTCTGGAAGGAGATGGTGGCGAAGGGATACCACGTCAAGAACGAGGGCGGTCAGCTTCCGTTCGAAGATGCGACGCTGGATGTGAGCAATCCTGATGCGGTCAAGTGGTATCAGGGTA
>DASSCG010000538.1:0-5141 GCA_035697925.1 Pyrinomonadaceae bacterium | reverse complement strand
CGCCATCTGGTCGAACTGCACGGAGGGAGGATTGTGGCTGAGAATCGCACCGACATCCCTGGTGCGATCTTTACCTTGCAGCTCCGATTACCTACAGGGGAACTGAAATCCGAAGGTCTTACCAGGGTGGTTACTGCCTTCCAAGACTCTATGCCGGATCTGCACTGTCTCGATAACCTTCGCATTCTGGTTGTCGATGACGAAAGGGACACCTTAGACCTGGTTGCGCTGGATCTAATCAGATTTGGAGCCAACGTCACTGGAGTGATGAGTGCCGCGGAGGCGATCAGCATGATTGAGCAATCCGAGTTTGATGTGTTGATCAGCGACATCGGCCTGCCGGAAACTGATGGCTATGAGTTGATCAGGCAAGTACGCAAGCACGGAAAGGAACTTCCTGCGATAGCGCTGACTGCCAACGCTCGTGTGCAGAATCGCATGCGTGCAATGATCGCAGGGTTCAGCACACACGTTGCTAAGCCAGTTGAAGCGAATGAGCTCGTCACCGTGGTGGCGAGTTTGACCGGCCGGATCGGGAAGATCTGATCATTTTTCATTTGTCATTTGTCTTTTCTCATTTGTCATTTAGGAATCGAAATCGTTGAGTCATTTCGTGTGCGTTCGTTGCTTGGCCGGTAGGCAAACGATCGGCTCTTGCCTCAAAAGGCGTAAAGCACGGCTTTGCCGCCTGTTGTGACGATGCCGCATGACTTTTGAGGCAAAGCCCAAACGATCCACGAAATTACACGAACGCACCCGAAGGTGAGTCAACATCGATTCTCAATGACAAATGACAAATGGAAAATGATCGTTTGCCTGCCTATATAAACGACTCAACCTCCCGGCCAATGCCGCTTCCCTGTTAAGATGGCCACATGTTGAAACGCTGCGCATGGCCCAAGTCTGATCTGGCAATTGCCTATCACGACAAAGAGTGGGGTGTACCGCTGCATGACGAACGCGCTCTTTTTGAATTTCTTGTTCTTGAGGGAGCCCAGGCTGGACTTAGCTGGGAAACAGTTCTCCAGAAACGTGATAACTATCGGCAAGCCTTCGATAACTTCGAACCTGCTACCGTTGCTAAATACACCGCACGTAAGATTGAGCGACTGCTTGCTAACCCGGGCATCATTCGTAACCGTCTGAAGGTTGCCTCCGCAGTTCAGAACGCAAACGCTTTCCTGGCGGTTCAGAAAGAGTTTGGCAGCTTTGACGACTACTTATGGGGTTTTGTGGATCATCGACCGCTGAGACGAAAACGCGGATCACCAGTTCCGGCCCGTACAGAACTATCGGACAGCCTCAGCAAGGACCTGGCAAAACGCGGTTTTAAATTTGTAGGGTCGACTATCTGCTACGCCTTCATGCAGGCGGTTGGTCTGGTCAATGATCACGATCCTCTTTGCTTTCGCTACCAACAGCTCGCTAAAGATGGAGGGTGAGGGTTGAATCCCTGGCGGGGTTTAGGCGTACTTCCCAGAGAGGTCTGGTATGTCTGTCTTGCGATTCTTGTAAACCGCGCGGGCACAATGGTGCTGCCCTTTCTGACGCTCTATCTCACAATTGATCGACGCTTGTCGGTAAGCTCTGCAGGTATCACCCTCACAGTCTATGGAATCGGATCAATCCTGATAGCACCCCTTGCCGGACGATTGTCCGATCGCCTGGGCGCCCTGCGCATTATGAAAATCTCGCTGTTCTTAAGCGGGTTGCTGCTCTTTATTTATCCTTTCGCCAATAACCTCGCCAGCATTCTAACTATCACCGCTGCCTGGGCGATTGCGAGTGAAGCTTTTCGTCCTCCGAGCATGTCCATGATTGGCGACCTCGCCGGGCCTATGCACCGGAAGGCTGCATTCGCGCTTTGCCGCCTCGCGATCAACATCGGAATGAGTATTGGCCCAGTTGTCGGTGGGTTTCTGGCCATGCGCTCGTTCAAATTGCTGTTCTACTTCGATGGTTCCACAACCCTGTTGGCGGCATTGATACTCGTAGCACTGCCCTGGCAAATTAAACCAGACGCTGGCGGCAATCCTCAGAACGCGGATCCGGACGAGGGCCCCCATGCTGCCAAAAAGTCGAGCCCTCTTTATTCAGACGTACTAAAGGATCGGCGCTTTCTCTATTTCCTACTGGCCATGATTCCCGTCGAACTAGTGTTCTTCCAACCGATCGCAGCCATGCCTCTGTTTCTTGTGCGGGATCTTCATTTCACTGAGGCAGGATATGGAATGCTTTTCGCGGTCAATACCGTAATCATCATCCTGGTCGAAGTGCGTCTCAATATGTCGATGTCAAGTTGGTCGCACCGTCACGCGTTGGCCCTGGGCGCGGCCCTGGTCGGAATTGGTTTCGGCGCTCTGGTGTTTGTGAATGGCGTTGTGGGCGCGGTGGCGACGATTGTAATTTGGACTTTTGGAGAGATGATTCTGCTACCGGCGAGCGCAGCTTATGTCTCGGACGTGGCTCCGCCCGAGCAGTCGGGTGCTTACATGGGACTCTACACAATGGGGTTTAGCCTGGCGTTCGCTATCGGTCCCTGGCTAGGTATGCAGGTGATGGAAGCATTTGGGCCTTCGGCAGTATGGTTGGGAACGTTCGCTTGCGGATGCATCACGGCGATCATGATGTGGCTTTTGCCAAAGCGATCAAACGCAGTCCAACAACCCGAGCAGAACGGATAATGAGTTGCGTGAAACTCGGCTGCTTGCCCTGAAGTGCCCGCACAAATGTTGGGACGTCATGAAACTCTTGGGCTATTATGCGGCACACTCATAGGAGGGTTCCCATGATCAGATTATTTGGGATGGTGGTGCTCTTGCTCACTGTTGGCGGTTCGCTCGCTTGTCAGACATACACAGATACCTTAGTGGACAGCCCGCGCCGAGTGGACGAGCGAGTTGCTGTTTCGACTCTAAGATCGATTGGGCAAGCCCAAACTGCGTTCAGTCTCACGAACTCAGGAGATTACGGAACATTCGAACAACTTGTGGCCGGAGGTCATCTCGATGCGCGATTCAACTCCAGCAAGCCAAGGATTAAGGGATATTTTCTGACGATGACTGTTTCAAACCGCTCGTCAGGCGCGAGTGAGAGTTCCTATCAATGTAACGCGGATCCTGACCCTGCGGTAAATCCTGCTGGACGGCACTTCTATCTGAGTTCGGATTCTCCCGAACTTCGTGTTAACCCTAACGCGCCGGCATCTGCGAATGATCCGGCCTTCCAACCCTAGACACGTTAAACCAAAAGGGACAGAACCGAGGATTCGGCATTGAAAAAATTCTCAGGCGTAATTCTTGTTGCAATCTTGCTCGCACAAGGGAGCACCAGTTTGGTGACGGCCCAGCAAAGCAAGGTCAAGGATTACCGCATCGCAAATGAACACAGCATATTTAACGAGTTTGTCACGTTGCTCTCGATTCCCAACGTAGCCAGTGACCAAGTTAATATCCGTAAGAATGCAGTGCTACTTATCGAAATGATGCAGTCCCGTGGCCTGGAACCCCGGCTCCTCGAAGGTGGCAACTCTAAAATACCTCCTGCCGTTTACGGCGAATGGAAAGTTCCCGGCGCCACCCGTACTATCGTTCTCTACGCTCACTATGACGGACAGCCAACTGATCCAAGGCAATGGGTCGGTACAAGTCCATGGGAGCCTACGCTCCGATCGGCTTCACTGGAAGCGGGGGGCAAAATTCTGCCGGCACCGAGACCCGGTGACAAATTCGATCCTGAGTGGCGTCTCTATGCTCGCTCTGCCTCGGATGATAAAGCTGGCGTCATGGCTATTCTGACAGCTGTCAGTGCTCTAAAGGCCCAGGGAGTAACGCCCAGCTCAAACCTGAAATTCTTCTTTGATGGTGAAGAAGAAGCGGGTTCGCCGCATCTCGGTGAAATCATTCAGTCGAATAAAAAACTCCTGGAAGCCGATGCATGGCTGATCTGTGATGGACCAGTTCATCAATCAGGATTGAAGCAGGTTGTCTTTGGTGTCCGCGGTGATACGAATGTTGATTTGACCGTTTACGGCGCCAAGCGTCCACTTCACAGCGGTCATTATGGAAACTGGTCTCCAAATCCCGCTCTCATTCTCGCAAAGCTCCTTAGTTCCATGAAAGACGATGCCGGACGCGTGACCATCGCGGGATGGTATGACGACGTTGAGCCTATAGGTGAATCAGAGAGACGGGCAATCTCTGAGGCGCCGCAGTACGATAACGAACTTAAGACTCAATTGGGTTTGGCCCGCAGCGAAAATGCGGGAAAGAGCCTGCTCGAATTGATTAACGAACCTTCACTTAATATTAACGGGATGAGTAGCGGTGATGTTGGCACTCTTGCCCGTAATGTAATTCCTACGACCGCTAGCGCTGTATTGGACCTACGCCTCGTAAAAGGCAACGATTATCGTCGACAGTTCGAACGTTTGATGGCGCACATTCGTAAGCAAGGCTTCTACGTTATCGAACGAGATCCAACTGAGCAGGAACGGCTCACAAAACCGTTGATTGCGAAGCTGGTCCACCGCGAAGGCGGCTATAACGCCGAACGAACACGAATGGATTTACCTATATCGCTCTCAGTAATCAACGCAGTACAGTCAACTTCCGACAAACCGATTGTAAAGCTGCCCACTTCGGGAGGCAGCCTGCCCCTTTCGATTATCACCAACAACCTTCGTACCGTGACTATGACTGTGCCGATAGCGAATTACGACAACAACCAACACGCCGAAAACGAAAACATTAGACTGCAGAATTTGTGGGACGGAATCGAAACTATGGCGGCATTGATGACGATGAGGTAGTTGTCAGTGGTCCGTTGTCAGTGGTCCGTTGTCCGTTGTCAGTGGTCAGTTGTGGTGGTCATCCGTCCCTGAAGGGACGAATTCAATAGCCGGGGGCAACGCCCCCGGTAGTTGTAAAGGCTTTTCCGTCCCTGAAGGGGTCGCACTGCCTTAAATCCACAATTCACTCGAATAATTCGATCGTTGAGAATGCGACCCTTTCAGGGTCGGACAAAACGTTTCCAGCTACCGGGGGCGTTGCCCCCGGCTATTGAATTTGTCCCCTTCGGGGACACGCGACCACTGACAATACCAACGAACCAATGACTACTGACTACTGACCACTGACAAC
>DASSCG010000537.1:0-13456 GCA_035697925.1 Pyrinomonadaceae bacterium | reverse complement strand
TAGATTTTAAATTTTAGATTTTAGATTGCGCATGGGTGGTCCCATTTATGTTCGAAGTTGGTATCCGGATTCAAATAGGACGATCCACGAAATCACACTAAACATCACTAAAAAACCTTTTCGTGTTCATTCGTGTATTTTCGTGGATCGTTTTCTTCGTCGACTTCTCAAGCTATCAAACTAGAAGAATCAAAAATCAAAAATCACAAATCAAAAATTTCTTCCACTCCGCCGGCAGCATCGCAGATGTAAATCTCCGGAGACAGGCCAGTGGCATTCTCATAACTACGAGAAACAACTTCCTTGAACTCATCGACGTTTTCGGCTGCGACCAGGTTGACAGTGGAACCACCAAAGCCGCCACCCGTCATTCGCGATCCAAAAACCCCTCGAACTTGCTGTGCCAACTGCACCATCAAATCCAGTTCTTTACAGCTAACTTCATAGTCATAGCGCAGACTATCATGCGAACTCTTCATTAACTGACCAAACGTTTGGAGATCGTCTCGTTCAAGCGCTGCTCCGGCTGCGAGCACGCGCTGGTTTTCTGTGATCACGTGACGAGCGCGACGATAAATTACTTCCGGCAAATCGGTGCCAAGTGATTTCAACTCCTCTTCCGAAACGTCTCTTAACGCGCGGACGTTGGGCAATCGCTCAGCGAAGTAACGCACGGCTTTCTCGCATTCCAGCCGGCGCGCGTTGTATTCACTGGTTGCCAATGAATGCTTGACCATCGTGTTACAAACAGCCAGACGAGCAGCTTCAGGCAAAGCTACCGGTTTGTATTCCAGCGATCGACAATCCAGCAAGAGCGCTTTTCCCACTTGACCGTTCGCCGAAGCAAACTGATCCATAATTCCACAGCGCATTCCTACAAACTCATTTTCGGCACGCTGGCAAAGCTTTGCCAACTCCACACGGTCGATGGTAATCCCGGAAGTCGTAAGCAATGCGAAGGCGCTGGCCACTTCAAGCGCTGCCGACGAACTCAGTCCTGATCCAATCGGCACCTCACCGCGAATTCGCAACTCCGCACCTCGCAAACGATAGCCAGCGCGCTCGAGGGTAACCGCAACTCCTTTCACGTAATCACTCCAATGTCCCTGAGCGCGCAGATTCTTATCATCGAGATCGAACTCTACTGGTTCGGAAAAATTCTCAGAGAATATAGAAACCGTGCGGTCATCACGCCGGACGGCTGTCACCCAGGTGGAAAAGCCGATTGCTACCGGCATTACAAACCCGTCGTTATAGTCTGTGTGTTCGCCAATTAAGTTGACTCGTCCAGGCGCGCGAAAAAGACGCGTGCCTGGACGAACCTCTTTTTTTGCTTCTGTGGTACTCGTCATTGTGCCAGTTGATCGGATTAACTACTCTTCTTCTGCTTTACTAAATTGTGGCATATAGATGAGAGCCCGCGATAGCGGGCGTCAGCATAAACCCTGGGGCGTAAGCCCCAGGACATAGAAACGAGAATTAACCGAGCGCTCTGAGTAGTGTCCTAATTTGAGCGACTCCGTGATCTCCGTGCCTCCGTGGTGAATAAATCCAAGAATTAAACTCACCACGGAGACACGGAGGTCACAAAGATAGTACAACTAGGACACTACTTAGCTCTGTAGACCCTTAGTGTGCCCCGTCATGGGATTTACCATTAATTTTTACTAGAACTAATGCGAAGATGGGGCGCCCACGGAGGGACGCCACTACGGATCCAGGACACGATATCAAATCTTACTGTCTTGCCGTTGAGACAACCGTAGTGTAGCCGCTTATCTTGGAGGTAGATCTCTTGATGACCAGGTTCAAACGAGTTCCAAGACTTTCGCTCACAGGCCTACGCCCTTTGATAAAGGCACTTTGCATATCAATTCCCGTGACCTTAGCCATGATTGGGCCAAGCCACACTCATTCGCAGGGGACTGCGCCCGACTACAAGAATCCAAAGTTGTCGATTGATCAGCGGGTAAACGATTTGTTGAGTCGCATGACTCTCGAAGAAAAGGTCGCGCAACTGACTTGCGTCTGGCAATCCCGGCCCCAAGTGAAAGCTCAGACAGATTTCTCGACTAGCCGTGGAGATCTCTTCCCCGAAAAGGCCCGAGAAGTGTTCAAGCACGGAATCGGCCAAATCGCCAGACAGCGAGAACGAATGGGACCGCGCGAGGGAGCCCTTTTTGCCAACGCTGTTCAGAAATGGCTGATTGAGAACACCAGGCTGGGAATACCCGCAATTCTTCATGACGAAATCTTGCACGGTCACATGGCTCAGGGAAGCACGAGCTTTCCGCAGCCATTGGCGCTCGCCAGCAGTTTTGATCCTGATCTCATCTCAAGAATTTTCGCCGCTGCCGCGCTTGAAACTCGAGCGCGTGGTAGCCACCAGGTACTTGGTCCAAATCTCGATGTTGCGCGCGAGCCTCGTTGGGGAAGAACCGATGAAACTTATGGCGAGGATCCCTACCTTGTGTCGCGCATGGCCGTGGCCCTCATCAAGACGTTGCAAGGCCCCGGGCCGATGATTGATGGTGACCACATTATCGCGACTGCGAAACATTTTGCCGCTCACGGCCAACCTGAAGGCGGCACAAACATCGCTCCAGCCAATTATTCAGAAAGAATCTTGCGCGAGGTCTTTCTGCCGAGTTTTGAATCGGCAGTCAGAGAGGCAGGCGTTTTGAGTGTGATGGCTTCCTACAACGAGATCGATGGTATTCCATCGCATGCGAATAAATGGCTGCTCGAGAAAGTGCTCCGGGAAGAGTGGGGTTTTCAGGGTACTGTTGTTTCCGATTACTATGCTATCCCACAACTTCAGGACCTGCATCGGGTGGCAGGCAATAAAGGGGAGGCGGCTAAGCTGGCGATTGAGTCGGGAGTAGATATTGAGTTGCCGGATCCTGACACTTACCCTGTGCTTCTGCAGCTTGTTAAAGATGGCAAAGTCTCCGAAGCAGTCATTGATAAGGCAGTGAAGCGGAATCTTCGGCTCAAATTCCTGCTGGGTCTATTCGAAAATCCCTACGTCGATCCCGAGCGTGCAGTGAAAGTGACGAACTCTCAGGCTCATCGCGATTTGGCGGTCGAGGCAGCACGACGCTCCATAGTCCTCTTAAAAAACGAAAACAACCTCTTGCCACTGGATCGAACAAAGCTCAAATCGATCGCTGTCATAGGACCGAATGCTGACCGTGTGCATCTGGGCGGATACAGTGACGATCCGGGACGCGGCGTCAGTGTGTTGCAAGGAATCACAGACAAAGTCGCTGGTAAGGTAAAAGTCACTTACGCTGAAGGTTGCAAGATCACAAAGGAGGGCGGTAACTGGTGGGCGGATACGGCTCACCTTAGCGATCCTGCGGAGGATGGCAAACTGATCGCCAAGGCGGTGGATGCTGCAAAGGCGACTGACGTTTCCATTCTGGTCTTAGGTGGCAATGAAGATACAAACAAAGAAGGATGGGCTGACAATCACCTGGGCGATCGAGATAGTCTGGAACTCGTCGGCCGGCAAAACGATTTGGTAGAAGCAGTGTTGGGCACTGGTAAGCCGACAATTGTTTTGTTGATTAGCGGCGGACCGCTCTCAATCAACTACATTGCTGAGAAAGTGCCGGCCATCCTCCAGGGGTTCTATCTTGGGCAAGAAACGGGTGTCGGAGTCGCTGATGTTTTATTTGGCGATTTAAACCCGGCAGGGAAGCTACCGGTAAGCGTACCGCGCTCCGTTGGACAGCTGCCGATCTACTACAACCGCAAGCCGACGACGAAACGCGGCTACCTGTTTGCGAACAAAGAACCGCTCTACCCGTTCGGTTACGGCCTGAGTTACACAACTTTCGCGTACTCAAAGTTGAGCACAAGTCCCGAACGAATAGCGCCGGATGGTTCGTCGAAAGTAACCGTCACTGTAACAAACACCGGAAAACGGGCAGGCGATGAAATAGTTCAACTGTACATACACGATCTGGTCAGCTCGGTGACTCGTCCGATCATGGAGCTGAAAGACTTCAAGCGCATTTCTTTGGCTCCCGGCGAGAGCAAGACAGTCGAGTTTGTGATCACACCCGACAAGCTTTCATTTTTTGATCTGACAATGAAGCGGATTGTCGAGCCTGGCTGGTTCGACATTATGGTGGGGAATAGTTCAGTAAAGTACGAAACAGCGAAACTCGAAGTGATAGCCAGGTGATTCAACAGGCCAAAACTCGCAGGTTGCTGAATGTAGCGTACGAGCGGGGGTAAACCACCCTTCCTAACCTGCGAATTTATGTGACATGAGCTTTTGTCTTACAGCCTGCGAATTTATGTGACATGAGTGATGTCCCCTTCCGGCGAATTATGCCAGGTGAGTTATGTCCCGCTGATTCACTTTTTGGCAGGTTGTGAAGCTGTCGGTTCGTTGATTACGACGTATCGATCGATTTCTGGATTCGACAGCGTCTGGACCCGGCCACTGGGCCAGCGCACTTCAACCGAGCGAACTGCGGTCACTTCACCTAGGCCTATTACGACGCGGGAATCATTTGTCGACAAATAACTGCCTGAGTTAGTCACGTCAAAAATCTGCTTCTTGTTGGTTGTGTCGGTCACGGTCAATCGCGCACCGATTCCGGATCTATTTGATTTGGACCCGGAGAGCGAGACTCCCAACCAGTGATTCCTGGTTCCAAGGTTGCGCAGAATGACTGGCGCAGCATCCAGGACAGCAATTGCTACATCAATTTGGCCGTCGTTGTTGAGGTCGCAGAAGGCAGCGCCACGAGCAGCGATTGGACTGGTGAGGGCCGCCCCCGCCGTGGCCGAAACATTCACAAACCCTTTACCGGTATTGCGCATTAAGAGTGGCGACTGTTTGTACTTCAAATAGGCTGTTGTCTTTTCGATCGTGTCCAGCACATGGCCCTGGGCAACAAACAGATCGCGGAGTCCGTCGTTGTCGGCATCAACAAACCGTGTACCCCACCCCGAATAAAGAAGGGTGATTTGTCCGACGCCGGAAGGGTTGGTCACATAAGTGAATGTCAGGTCACCATTATTTCGATAAAGCGGATAGGTTTCATTTGATAAGGTGGTAATGAAGACGTCCATGTAGCCATCATTGTCAAAGTCGGCGCAATCCACCCCCATGCCGGCGAAAGTTTTGCCATTTTCATCGTATCCAGCGCCGGCCATCACAGCGATATCTTCAAAAGATCCGTCGCCCCGGTTCCGAAAAAGAGACTGCCTTACACTGTCGTTGGCTACAAACACGTCCATCAAACCGTCGTTGTCAAAATCCGCGAAAGCTACTCCCAAACCCTTTCCAAAAGAATCGTCTAGTCCGGCTGTCTTGCTTACATCAACGAAGGTTCCATCCGGGCGTTGATGATAGAGAAGGTTGGCAGCGCCTTTAAAATTGTCTGGGTGGCAATACGCACGAAGTCCTGGCGAAGTGCCACCGCAGTGAATGGAGCCGGTTTCAAAATCCCAATCCATGTAGCGCACGACAAAAAGATCGAGACGGCCGTCACGATCGTAATCAAACCATCCGGCGCTGGTGGACCATCCGCTCCCACCCGTATCAAGTTTCCTGGTGACATCAGTGAAAGTGCCATCGCCGTTATTGTGATACAGAAAATTCTCGCCATAGCCTGTCACATATAGATCAACGTTGCCGTCGTTGTCATAATCAGCTGCAGCGACGCCCATGCTGTAACCGCTGCCCTTTAAGCCGGCGCGTTCTGTCACGTCCTCAAACGTGGCGTCAGATTTTTGGTGATAAAGCCGGTTCCAGTACTTTGGTTCACGCTTGTCTGGCATCTCCCTCTTCGGCATCGGATCCTTCAAAGCGGCGCCATTCGTAAAGAAAAGATCGATGCGGCCATCGTTGTCATAGTCGAAGGCAGCCACGCCGCCACCCATCGTCTCGAGTAAATACTTCAAAGAGGTCTTAGATGCGGAGTGCCTGAAAGCAATCCCTGATTGCGCGCTGATGTCCATGAACTTTACCGGCGAAGGTGCTTGTGGGCCTGGTGCGGGCGGAGTTCGTGGTAGATCCGGAGTCGCGTATGACCGGCCGGTACGTTCGGGAACGGGAGTTGGCGACGGTTGCTGAGCGAGGCTGTGTTCGATTGGCGTGAGCAGGAGGAGCAGAGTTACCGCTATCATGAGGGGCGATCGGAATGCGAAGCCTGCGTGTTTTACGTTCAACTTGTCATCTCCCCGAATGCGCCTGTTGGATCTGCACTAGTCGAGATTCTACCTGTAACACCGTGTCGCACCTAGTTGTAACCGATAGTGTAGCCAAGGGTTAGGAGTGTAGTCAGGCTGTCTGCTCGCGGAGAGAGGAACTGCTTTCTAACACCGGCGTAACGATATGTTTTAATGTACGTTAATAGTTTAGGGTTATGCGGCATTGGTTCGGCAGCGACTACGTGCCTGGTTCTTGCCCGGCACACAAACTGAGGCCGCCCAAAGCAGCTGGCTCGCAACAAAAAAACTGAAGAAAGCGTAAACTAACCAAACGTCAAAATGGGCTGTAAATGAGCGCCTCTCGACAGAGTTAACTTAGGAAAGCACTGCAATGAAATACGATCAAGGCCGGTATTATCGAGTAGGAACTTTGCTTTTGGTGGTCATCCTCACAACCGTTTTGATGACCGGGTGCGTCAATAAGGCGCAGCAGAACTTCGAACGGCCTCCAGCCCCTGTTCAGATTGCCGTCTCCACCAGTCAGGACGTACCGACCTATCTGGACGCTATTGGCAAAACCGCCGCTCGAGAAGTTGTTTCGATACAGCCTCAGGTTTCAGGACGCATTACCAAGATTCATTTTACTGACGGTTCGAACGTGAGGAAAGGGGATATGCTTTTTACAATTGATCCCCGCCCCTTCGAAGCTAATCTGAAGCAAGCCCAGGCCAACCTGTCCCGAGATGGGGCAATTAAGAAACAGGCTGAGGCTAATCTGGCAAGGGAAATTGCCGCGGCAAAGTGGGGACTAGTTCAGGTCGAACGGTATCGAACATTAGTTGAACAGGGCGTGGTTCCGCGAGAGCAGTACGAACAATACCGCGCGAACTATGATTCTCTGAAGGCAAATGTAGAGGCCGCGCGCGCCACAGTGGGTAGCGCTGCTGAAACGCTGAGAGTCGACACTGCGGCCATTGAGAGCGCAAAGGTTCAACTGAGTTACTGCTACATTCGCTCGCCGATTGACGGGCGCGCTGGGCAGCGGCTAGTAGACATCGGAAACGTAGTCAGTCCTGGCGGTTCAAACAACAACACTTCCGCCAGTGGAGGTGCCGAAGGCACCCCCAGCAATGCGTTGTTAGTGATCGAACGACTTGATCCTATCTACGCTGACTTCACGATCTCGCAGGGCAACCTCACGGCAGTGCAGCAGGAAATGCGAGAGGGCCGTCTCAGAGTGGAAGTTCGTCTCCCCGATTCCGGAGATTTTCCGGAGGTTGGTCAGCTCACATTTCTCGACAATGCGGTGCAGAATGCGACCGGTCAGGTAAATCTTAGAGCTACGATTCCTAATCCCGGTCACCGCTTCTGGCCCGGCCGGTTCGTAAACATTCGTTTGGTGTTGAGCACTATCCACAGCGCAGTACTGGTCCCGGTCTCTGCGCCCCAAATGTCTGCTACCGGATCATTTATCTACGTCGTCAAGCAAGACTCAACTGCGGAACAACGCGCCGTTCAGTTAGGCCAACGTCAGGGAGATCTCATCGTTGTCGAGACGGGAATTCAGCCTGGCGAACGCGTCGTGATAAATGGCCAGCTTGGCGTTACGCCTGGCGGTAAAGTGCTTATCGAACAAGCCAGCAACACACCCAGTCCGGCAGCAACAACCACCGAAGGCTCCAAGTAATGAATCTCTCTGAACCGTTCATCCGCCGACCTGTGATGACGGCGGTGTTGACTCTCTCCGTAATCCTGTTTGGAGTGCTGAGCTATTTCCAGCTTCCGGTCAACGATCTGCCCGCTGTGGACTATCCAGTCATCCAGGTGGTGGTGGGTTATCCGGGAGCCAGTCCTGATACGATCGCCAACAACATCGCCACTCCGCTCGAGCGACAGTTCATGCAAATTAACGGACTGGAAGTGGTGACTTCTAAAAGCACTCAAGGTGTAGCCACTTTCACCCTGCAATTTGCGCTTGAAAAGAATATTGACGCTGCTGCAACGGACGTACAGACCGCGATCTCTCAAGCGATCAGCAGTCTGCCGGCCGATCTGCCTTCACCGCCCACATACTCCAAGACCAACCCCAACGATCAGGCGATCATGTATATCGCCTTGACCAGCGATTCGGTTACGCCCGGCCAGCTTTATGACTACGCGAGCACCCAGGTGGGCCAGCGCATCAGCATCTTGCCCGGTGTGTCGCAAGTGAATGTCTTCGGAACTAAATCAGCTATCCGCATCAAGGCTAATCCATCGGCAATGTGGGCGCGCGGTATTTCGATCGACGATCTCAGCAATGCGATCAAGAGTGGAACAAGCTACACCGGAGCCGGTCAATTGGACAGCTCTTCGGGCACCGCCATCATACGGCCCCAGGGTCAACTGGAGACCGCCGAGCAATATGCCAATTTGATCGTTGGCGGTACCAGCGCGTCGCCGGTTTACCTGCGTGACATCGCTGTAGTGAAAGACTCTGTCCAGGACGAGCGGGTGAAAATGCGTTTCTGGGTGCGCGGATACCCGGTGCCATCTGCGACAGTGATTGTTGCTGTCAATCGTCGAGCGGGGGCAAACGTCGTTGAGGTTTCCAAGAGCATTCACGCCATTTTGCCGGTGATTAGTGCGGAGCTGCCTGGTTCGATTAGGGTCACCCCGATTTATGATCGCTCGCTGAACATCGTTCACTCAGTCGCCGACGTGCAGATGACGCTCATCATAGCTTTTGTTCTCGTGGTGATCGTGATCTTTGCATTCCTGGGCCGGGTAACCGACACGCTCATTCCAGTCGTCGCGTTACCGCTGTCTTTGCTAATTACTTTTATGGCGATGCGCGTGCTGGGCTACAGTCTCGACAACTTGTCGCTAATGGCCCTGACGCTTGCGATCGGTTTTCTAGTCGATGACGCGATTGTCTTTCTGGAAAACACCGTCCGCCGAATGGAGAGAGGGGAGCAGCCATTCGAAGCAGCCATTAACAGCGCAAAAGAAATCAGCTTCACGATCATGTCGATGACCATCTCGTTAGCGGCTGTCTTTCTGCCTCTGGTGTTGATGTCCGGACTGGTCGGACGAATTTTCCGCGAATTCGCCATCACGATTGTGATCGCGATCCTCGCATCGGGTTTAGTGTCACTGACGCTTACGCCTTTGATGTGTGCGCGCATGCTGAAAGAGCGAGGCGAGGGCCTTAAAAAGACCTGGATGGAGCGCGTGATCGGTGGGATTGAGAAGCGCGTGCTGGCGAAATACGGCGGCTCGTTGTGGTGGTTCCTGCGACATCGTTGGGTTTCACCTGTGATATGGGTTGTCTGCCTGGCCGGGACAATTGCGTTATTTATGTTGGTGCCGAAGGCGTTCCTGCCGCCGGGAGACAGCAGCGTCATTTTTGGCGCGTTCATCGCTCGCGAAGGTTCATCGCCCGAACAAATGCAATCGTTCCAGACCCGGGTTGACGAGCTATTGCAGCAGGATCCAAATGTCATCACTGAGTTTACGTTGACCGGGGCAACCGGATTTTTGGCTTCTAACCAGGGGATCATTTTTACCTTTATCAGGCCACCCGAGGAACGAAAGCCAATAGTTGAGGTGACGGGCGAGATGATGGGTAAATTCAACTCGATTCCCGGAGTGATGACGTTCCTGCGGCCGTTCCCAGTGCTGGACATCAGTACCGGAGTTACCAGCCAGCAACAGGGCCAGTACGCTTTCACAGTTTCCGGAGCGAATCCTAGTCAGGTTTACGATGTGGGCCAGAAGTTGATGGGCAAGTTAATGGGGTATCCTGGTTTTCTTTCGGTCTCGTCAGACTTCTACAACAACACGCCCAGTTTGAACGTCGATCTTCGTCGCGATCAGGCAAAGACGTACGGCGTCTCTGAAGCTCGGATTCTTGCGCTGCTTCGTAACGCTTACTCCCAGAACTACCTTTACCTGATCAAAAAACCGGACGACCAGTATCAGGTAATTTTGGAAATGGAAGATTCCGCTCGGGAGAAACCGGAAGATCTTTCTCTGCTCTATATTAAGACTGACGATGGACAGCGTCTCATTCCGCTTAGCGAGCTGGTCACTTCGAAGACAACGCTCGGTCCTCAGGTCGTGAATCACTTGAACCAGTTCACGAGTATGACGCTCTTCTTTAATCTCAAGCCCGGAGTTGCGCTCGGTGATGCGACGAACTTCATCAGTAACGCGGCGAGCGAGGTTGTTCCACCAGGAGTGCGCGCCGAGTTGCAAGGTGAAGCCCAGACTTTTAGTAACACGGTTAGCAATCTCACGATCTTAATGGCCCTGGCTGTCTTTGTGATGTACGTGATCCTGGCAATCCTATACGAGAGTTATGTGCATCCGCTGACAGTCCTCTCGACCCTTCCTACCGCCCTTGTGGGTGGTTTATTAACTCTGGTGTTGTTTGGACAAGAGGCATCACTTTACGCCTTCGTCGGCATGTTTATGTTGATGGGAATCGTTAAGAAGAACGGAATAATGATTGTCGACTTTGCTCGTCAGCGGGTTGAAGCAGGCGAGTCCGCCGAGCAGGCGATTCACGACGCTAGCATGGATAGGTTCCGGCCGATCCTGATGACCACACTCGCGGCGGTTTTCGGAGCACTTCCCATCGCGCTCGGTTACGGTGCTGACGGTTCTTCGCGACGGCCACTTGGGTTGGTCGTGGTGGGCGGCCTGGTTGTTTCGCAGTTCATCACTCTCTATATAACGCCGGTGATCTACCTCTACCTTGAACAGTTTCAGGAAAACGTGCTGGACCGTACGTCCTTCTTTCGCTCACGCCGCTCCAAAAAATCTGTCGAAGGCGATGGCAAGCATCCACCAGAAGCACTACCGTCTGATCTTGCAGTCGGGGACTAGTGAGAGGTCTTGAACCTCGCGGCATAACTGAAACCAGCGCTCCGTAATCCCAAAATTAAACAGAATTGGCTTTGCCTCAAAAGTCTCGTCCCATTAACACCGGGCTTCAGCCCGGTGCTAAAGCGCACTGGAGAATCAGAGAACCGTTTCAACGGTTTCTCGTGCGGCTCGGCGTGAAACTCTCTGTGTTCAAATAGCTGCAGCCTCTTAACAGCGAGGTCAAACCGTTAAAACGGTTCTGGGTTTTCCGACTGCCTCTGTCACCGGGCTGAAGCCCCAGTGTGAATGAGAGCGGTCGAGTCATACTTTTGAGAATAGGCCAAGAATTAGAGTCTAGGGTTTTAGCCGCTTCTCCAACTCAACCACGCGCTTCGCCAGATTCGCATCATTTATCTTCTCCGCGGTCAAAGCAAAAGATGATGTGGCGCCACGCCAGCGCAGCTGCTCGACATCTTCGAAGAGGGGCGCATCGACTCGCAACGTCGCGAGATCTTTAAATAGCAGTGCGCTCTGGCGGTTTCCTTGTTTGAAGATCTCAGGAGGGAATTTCTCCAAAGGTCCGTATCGGTTGATAAGTTGCGCCGCGGTTTTGGGTCCGAAGCCTGCTATTCCCGGGTACCCGTCCGCTGCATCACCAACCAGGGCGAGGTAATCAGGAATCAGCGAGGGTGTCACTCCAAATTTTGTGACAATCGCGTTCGCATCGCGAATCACGCCTCTACGACCATCGATTTGGACAACGCGATCATCTACAACACATTGAGCGAGATCTTTGTCTGGAGTCCAAATGCAAATTTTTTCCACCCGCTGGTCCTGGGCCGCGAGATGCGCCGCGGAAGCCAGAGCATCATCCGCCTCTAGTTCCACCATCGCCCAGACCACGACGCCCATGGCAGCAAGAGCTTCCTCGAGAGGAACAAATTGCGAGCGCAATGCTTTTTCGATGCCTGCTCCGGTCTTATAGCCCGGCCACATTGAATTCCGGAACGACTCAATAATGTGGTCTGTTGCGACGCCGACATGAGTGGCGCCATCCTCGAGCATTTTCACAACCCCACGCAACACGCCCGAAACCGCGCCGTAAGGTGGATCGGTTTTTTTAAAACGGCGGATGCCGTAAAAGTGACGAAAGAGCTCGTAGGTACCATCGACTAAGTGAACTATCATGTTATCCACAGATTACTCAGATTAAGTCTTACGAGCCAGTGGTGTTGCCGCTGGCTACCAGAAACAATGCGGATTCGAGATTCGGAAGGTCTTTCCCGAGATTACACACCGCAGAAAGTGTTGGTCGCTTCTACTCTAACAGCTAATCTGTGTCATCTGCGGATAGTTCCAAAAAAAGGTTATTCAACTGTCGATCTTGGTTTAGCTCGTTCGACTTGTTGGTAGAGGGCGAGATTAGCACGGCAAGAGGTGGCGTATTCGCTCGAAAATAATCTTGAAGGAGAAACTGAAATGCGAGTTATGGTCATTATCAAGGCTAACAAGGAGTCGGAGGCGGGTGTTCTGCCGGACGAAAAGCTGCTCACCGAAATGGGAAAATTCAACGAAGAACTGGTTCAAGCTGGTGTGATGCTTGCTGGCGAAGGACTTCATCCAAGCTCGAAAGGAAAACGCGTCAAATTTTCAGGCGAGAAGCGCACGGTGATTGACGGACCTTTTGCCGAAACCAAAGAACTTATCGCCGGTTTTTGGCTGTGGAACGTGAAGTCGCTGGAGGAGGCCATCGATTGGGTCAAGCGCTGCCCAAACCCAACCGGCCAGGAGGGCGAAGTCGAAATTCGCCAGATCTTCGAGGCAGCGGATTTTGGAGACGAATTCACTCCGGAGCTTCGAGAACAAGAAGACCGCCTGCGCGCAAAGATTGCGCAGCAGACGAAGGCGTAAGCTCATAAGTTGCCCGGCTACCTTTAGCAGATCCAGGGGACATCACTAACGCTGTTTCACTGGGACCGCGGGCGTCTCGCCCGCCCAAGTTTCCTCAGGCTTTCAGCGCTCGGGCGGGCGGGACGCCCGCGGTCCCAGTGAAGAGGTACTCCATTCATTTGTAAATTGCTACTAAAGGGGCATTACGTGACATTGCGTCTTTTTGGTTTTTCGCCGTACCACCAAAGAGTTTCGTCAGGGCGGCTTCCATACTTCAACAGTAGCTCGTCGATGCGTTTGTTGATCGGCGGGTGCCGACCGTAAACCTCCGCCCCAGCGGCAATAAGGGTTTCGATGACCTGAGCGTAGGTATCTGGATCGCCGCCGTGGGCCGCCGACCACACTGCCTGCCCTAGAACCGTCCCGCCGAACATGTTCTTGATCTCTAAAGGGGCCTTTCGCTCGAGCAGCAACTTGACGGTTTCCAATTGTCCACCAATCGCAGCCCAGTGCAGGGCAGTCTGTCCATCACTCTCAT
>DASSCG010000536.1:0-2815 GCA_035697925.1 Pyrinomonadaceae bacterium | reverse complement strand
CTTCGCTCACGCAAAGTTTCTAATAAGCACAGCTAACAGAAACAATAACAACCCAACCACTGCGGGAGCTAACGAAAACACAAGCATCCAAATCGGCTCGGACTTAAATGAAAACCTTGTCACGTTCATGGCTTTCGATCGTTAACCTTCTTTTTTACTTCGTCCATCATCCGCTTGAACACTTCATTGATCGACACTCCTGTGGAATCCAGAACAATCGCATCGGGGGCCGTTGCAAGTGGCGAATCGGCCCTCGTAGTGTCGCGTTGGTCGCGTTCTGATAGCTCGGCAAACGTCTCATCAAAACTAACGCCGCTGTCCTGGGAATGTTCCTCAACGAACCGGCGTTTAGCCCGCTCTTCGGGCACCGCAGTCAAGAAGAACTTTACGTCCGCCTCCGGAAAAACCACCGTGCCAATGTCACGCCCATTCAGCACCGCGCCTCGTCTACCCATTTCCCGTTGGCGTTGTACCATCGCGCGGCGGACCTCGGGTATCGCAGAGATGATTGACGACAAGTGCGTGACGTCTTCGCTGCGGATCTCATCCGTTACGTCACGGCCCTCTAGAGTTACTTCTAATGAATCCGGGTCCCCTTGTAAATCTATGCTTACCCTGGAAGCAAGCGAGCCTACTGCGACATCATCGTTAGAATTGATGCTTGACTCCATGACCGCCAAGGCTACAGCGCGATACATCGAACCGGTGTCGATATATAGAAGGTTCAATTCGCGCGCTAACATTCGCCCCAGCGTCGACTTCCCTGAGGCCGATGGACCGTCAATGGCAATGATTAAAGGCCGAGACATGAATGTCGTCGCGCTTCCATTTCGTCTTTTGTGACGTGTCTACTAACGGCTCAACTAAACAAAAGCAGAAAAGACTTCATTGGACAAAAGCATTCCTGAACGAGTTAGCTTGAGCAGGTCGCCGTCATACTCAATCAATCCAGCGTCGTGAAAGCGTGTAAGTTCCATCCCGTGTGAATCCCGAATATCGGCGCCAAATTGTAAGTGGTGTCGTTTAAGATCTATCCCCCGCATCAGACGGAGCCCGAGAAAAATCGACTCCGAAATTGCCTGCTCCTTTGTCAGATTTGTCTCCTCTACCACCGGGGTAGCGTCTGTTTGGACCATGTCGATGTAACGAGTGACATCGCGTTCATTCGACCAACGACGTAAGTTGCCATCATAAGAATGTGCGGAACAACCAAAGCCATAGTAGGGCGCTCCGGTCCAATACTTCGTGTTGTGCCGCGACTGGAATCCGGCGAGACATAGATTCGAAATCTCATAATGCTCGTAACCATTCAAAACAGATCGCTCGAGCATTAACTCGTACATTCGAGCCGCCAAGTCATCGTCAGGTTGCGGTTGCATTCCTCGCTTAATGTGTTCGGCAAGCGGTGTTCCCTCATGGACTTCAAGCAGATAAAACGACAGATGTTCGGGTCCTAGCGCCAGCGCCTCACCGAGGTTTCTTTCCCATCCCTCCACCGACTGGCCCGGCAGTCCGGCAATCAGATCAAAGCTAACGTTGTCGAAGCCTGCATCACGCAAGTACTCAAAGGTGCTACGGGTCTCAGCGGCTGTGTGCGATCGGCCGAGCCGTGCCAGTTCGCGATCATCAAACGACTGTGCGCCGAAACTCGCTCGATTAATTCCCAATCGATGAAACTCCTGCAGCAGCGACGGCGTCACCGTGCCGGGATTCATCTCCATCGTAACTTCTACGGCTGGGCCGGAGCTGATGGAAAAACGAGAGCTTATTGCTTCAAGTATTTCCTGAAGCTGCGCAGCAGAGAGTAACGAAGGCGTACCCCCACCAAAGTAAAGCGTGTCGACTGGTTCAGGAGATTCGATTTCGTGCCAACACAAAATCTCTTTGACCAGGGCCTTAACGTAACGCTCCGACAGAGTGTTCTCAAAAATTCCGGTTGCAAAGTCGCAGTAGGAACAGCGCGAACGACAGAAGGGAATATGAATGTAGATTCCGGCCGTGCTCATCAATGTTGAAATTATAGCATTCTAAGTAAGTAACTCCGGTGGCTCACTCTAGTACGATCTGACTATTGGTGTACGTTTTTATTTCCCGTCGTTTCCTGATTATGCTTCGAACTCGCTTGGATCCGCCCATGGCATAGAGGTTGATAATACCTTTAATGTAACCCGACTTTGCGTACTCGTACCTTATGCGTCAAAGTCGCAAGCTTCTAACAAACATGGGAGGGTAATATGGCAGACGAGAAATCAAGAGATACCAACCAGCAGCAAAATCAGGGTGATCAGAAAGCCCAAAGCGCGACGGCTGGCGCTCAAGGTCAACAGGGCCAAGGCCAAGGTCAGAACCAGGGAATGAACCCGGACAAGGGCCAAACGGGACAGGGACGCCCACAGAATGAATCGGCCGGACAGGGCGGTGGAATTCAGGGCACCGGACAACGTCAACCCAGCCAGGGCCAGACAGGACAGGGCGGAAGCCAGCAAAGCGGTGGTAGGGAAGAAGGCTCCCGGCAAGGTGGCCAAAGTGGCCAAGGTGGTAAAACCGGAGACGGAGATTTCTGATCGCTAACTTCTCAAACTTCAAGCACGGCGACATTCAGGATGTCACCGTGCTTTTTATTTCTTCTCGACAGTTACTCGCCTAAGATTTCCATCACCGCTCAGCCTCGTTCCTGAGCTTTGAGCAACTCGCTCCGCTTCACCGAAGGCTCTCATAAAGTTTTCTCCCAAAACCTTTCGCACATCTTTCTCGCTGTAACCACGTTTCAATAGTTCATAGGTGATACTTGGTAGTTTGGAAATGTCTTCCATAC
>DASSCG010000535.1:0-9918 GCA_035697925.1 Pyrinomonadaceae bacterium | reverse complement strand
TCGTGACCGAAGTCAGGAACGGTGTTGCCGGATCGATTAGGCTCGCCAATATCTACTGGTTGGATCGCATAGTATCCATGAATTCTGTGTTTGTCGGTCAGGTTATAAGTAATATCTACCGACGCTTGATCGACGTCGACTGGCGACGTGGCCGAACCAATGAAGAATCGCGGTGTGCCGGAAGCGTCGTTAAAATTCGCTCGTGGTATTAACGGTATCAGCCTGGCCACAATGGGGTCGGTCGTGGATGAACGCTCTTCGTCAGTTAGCACGAGGCTGTTGAGGTCAACCCGTTGGCGCTGCCGAAGCCCCTCATAAGCAACGAAAAAAAAGGCCCGGTCCTTATAGAGAGGACCGCCCAGGCTACCGCCAAACTGATTCCGCTTGAATGGTGGTGGTTCGGATGAAGTGAAGCTAAAAAAATTGCGCGCGTCCAGCGCGTCGTTACGGAAAAACTCAAATAGCTCCCCATGGAATTCCTTGACGCCCGACCGCGTCGCTATGTTGACTATGGCTCCCGAGTTCTGGCCGTATTGGGCACTAAAGGTAGAGTTGTCGACTTTGAATTCCTGAACCGTGCTAATCGACGGTTGAAAACTGATAGAGCTGAACACCATGTTGTTCAAGGTAATGCCGTTAATCATGAAGTTCACTGCTTCTTCTCGATTACCGGCGGTGTTGACCGCGAGAGCGCCAACGCCGCGGCTTGGTACGGTCGAAAACCCGGTTTGTGATGGTGTTACCGAACCAGGTACCAACAGTCCCAAGTCAAGAAAATACCGACCATTGAGCGGAGCCTCCTGAACAGTTTCCCGGTCGACTACGTGACCCACAGACGTGGTGGCTCTCTCCATAAAATCAGGTTCTGCACCGACCGTGACCTGCTGAGACAAATCACCAACCTGGAGTCTGAAATCTTGACTTACTCTCCGTCCTACCTCGAGTGCTAACCAGTCCACGATCTGAGTCTGAAAGCCATTAGCTCGCACCTTAATTTGATAATTGCCAGGTGGAAGGGCAACGATTTGGTAACTCCCTGAATTGTCTGTTTGAGTCGTGCGGGTTATTCCAATTGTGGGGTCAGTGACCGTGATCACAGCTCCGGTAATCAGGGCACTGTGCTGGTCAGTTATGACTCCCTCAATTGACGCGGAGGATTGAGCCTGAATCGTGCTCCACGAACAGAGAAGCACAATGACCAACAGACGCGCATCAGGGGAAAGAGGGCGCATGGGACTTTGAAATGTACTAATCGCTGCAATGGCGTGGGGAAACAACCGCGCATTGTCTTATCAAACAGTTTGTCGAGTTTATGTTGAGGGCAGATCTCAGAAAACCAAAGCCCTACAATGCCGACTGTTCGCAGCAGTAGGTATCTCGCGAATGCTGGGTACGGTATCGCACGCCCAGCAATCTGTCAGTCCGTATTTTTACGGATGAAACCTTGAAAGGCCGGCCCTCGCTGAACAACTCATGAACTCTATACGTCCAGTGTTTTCATAAGTTTAATGCAGTTGCGAGGACTGTCAGTTTTGACAGTAGAGGCCGCTCCAGGGTGCAAATACTATGAATGCAGTAGGTTGGAAGCAATAGCGAAGTTTTTCAGAGGATGAACACGGCAATTGTGAGGCGAACCATGCTCGGGCGATTACGAGGCACGACACCCCCATTTCAGCCTTAATCGCCGGCAACATTACGCGGGCCCTGCTCATGCCGCTTATGTGAGTTTCCTCTCAATTGCCGTCGCTGGGAGTCTGAGCGCCACATCCATAGACGTTTTCACTCCGTACGCAGCAATACACAGAAAAAACCGATGCAAACGATTGCGGCCGCTAAAAGCGCAATGCGCAAGAGACGGCACTCGCTCGGCGCGCATTCTCGCATTTGATTATCGCCTTCAGCAGGCGGCGATGACGCAACTTCACGACTTCAGTCATCACTTGCTGGAGGTCTCGAAGTCGATGAGCCAACATCAATGAAAACCACTATGGACGATGAGCAATTAGAATCACCCGCTCTTTACCGGGCTATTCTCAAGAGCGAATCGCATCGCATCATCGCCATGTTGGTGATCTTGTCTGCGTTGGTGATCTATACGATTCTTCGAGGTCTACGCGTCGAAGGGTTTAATCTGCTTTGGGTCCAGACCGGTGTGCTGATCATCATGATTGCACATGAGATTCTGGTGTACCGTGCAGTCAACAGAGCATTGAACAATGGAAAAGACGTTCCGACCTCAACGTGGGCCGTTAATGTCGTGTTAGAGAGTCAAATTCCCACCATAGCACTCTTTCTATTGCTCGCAAGTGACTGGATGACGCCGTACCAAGTACTTGTCGCTCCTGCGGTGCTCGTTTACTTTGTGATCATCATTCTATCGACATTACGCATCAGTCCGAGTATGACATTCCTGACAGGAACCATGTCAGCGCTGGGGTATCTGTTCGCGGTTTTTTATATTGAGGACAAGTTTCAAGGCTCGAGAGCTGGATTGGGTGCGTTTCCCATTACTCTTTATCCGGTATATGCCAGCCTAATCTTCATTGCCGGAGTTGTCGCCGCAGTAGTCGCCGCCAAAGTTCGAAGCTACGTGTCAACGGCGTTAAGAGAAGCTGAGTTACAGCATGCAGTGGATCAAATGAATCACGATCTGGAAATTGCAAAGAGTATCCAGCAAAAATTACTGCCTGCCCAGGCACTTAAATTGGATAACTACGAGATTGCGGGCTGGAATCAACCGGCGGATCAAACTGGCGGAGATTACTTTGACTGGCAAGCTTTGCAAGATGGGCGGATCGCAATCAGTTTAGCTGATGCTACTGGACATGGCCTTGGTCCCGCATTGCTCAGCACTTCATGTCGAGCTTACTCGCGCGCCAGCCTATTGGCTGGCGCTGACAAAAATGGGCTACTCGATCGCCTGAATAGACTACTGGCGGAGGATCTGTCTTCAAATCGATTCGTCACGTTCGTTATTGTTTTCCTCGATCCTGCCACCTCGCATGTAAAAGTATTGTCAGCCGGTCACGGCCCCATACTGCTGTACAGATATAAAACAAATAATATCGAAAGTTTTGAGGCTCAAGGAATTCCTCTCGGGATGATAAGCGGGGTTCCTTACAGCCGTGCGACCGAGGCGAACCTCGAAGCGGGAGACATGATGGTCCTTATCACCGATGGCTTCTATGAATGGGAAGACCGGAATGGAGAGCAGTTTGGACTTGAACGGCTGGACAACACCATTCGTGAGGCACGAGACTCTACCGCCGAAGAAGTCATTAACAAATTGAGGACAGCTGTGGAGATATTTTGCGGCGGTACCGAACAAAAGGACGACTTAACTGCCGTTGTGCTCAAGAGAATCAAGAATGCAGGCAACGCTGTAGTAGAAGGAAGCCCTGCCCTTCAGGATCAAACCATCCCACGGTAAGGGAAGCTGCTCAAGACGAGAAACCTCACATACATTGATTTACTTTTGAATTACCCAGCGGCGGGGCGAGCTTGAGCCTGAGGTCCATTGACCGCTGCCCACCGCTCACGATGATCTCGTATTATCGCGATAGCCTCGTTGGCATTGGCCACACAAATTGGGATATCTACGTCTTTAGCGTCAATGAGTGGTGTTTCGAACGAAAGCATTTTCTCGCGCACCCATTCCACCAAACCTGGCCAAAGTTCTCCTACCAGGATCAAGGGTGTCTGGTCGAGATGACGAACCTGGAGTAATTGCCAAATCATCATTGTTTCCAGAACCGTACCGATGCCGCCGGGAGCAACGATGAACGCGTCTGACGCCAACACAAAGTGGTGCAGGCGTGTAAAGAAGGTGCGGTGCTCAAACGCAAGTTCAACGAAAGGGTTTACTTCCTGTTCAAAGGGCAGATCGACCCGAATGCCCAGCGACTTGTTCTCACCAGCATCTGTTATACCTTCATTGGCAGCTTGCATTAGTCCCGGCCCACCGCCTGTTATGATGTCACAACCCATTAACGCGAGCTCTTTAGCAACTCGCTTTGTCTCGTCATAAGCGACGGTTCCGGGCTTAGCTCGCGCGGATCCGAAGATTGTCACTCGATAGCGATCGCGCCGGGATGGCTGCAGCCTGGTCAGATTATTGACAACATCCCAGAGGCCAAGTATGGAATCGACCACGACTTTTTTCGTTAGGTCTTCATCGGCTAGACTCACTGCATTCGTTCTTTGCAGCACCTTATCTGTCGAACTCATAATTCCTCCTGCCTTCGGTTAAAGCTGTAAACGATTGATGCGTCTTACAACTCAATCACGTCATCGAGCTGCGGTTGTTCTGTTTTCAAACCGTAACGGGAACTAATTAAGTTGCCAAAAGCTCTTCGCGCGCGGTCTTCGCCATGGGTGATGATGGTCCGTGGTCGCGATGGAGCCAACGTACTAAACCACTCCAGTAGTCCTTTCTGATCGGCGTGAGCACTGAAGCCTCCCATCGTATGTATCGACGCGCGCACAGGAACTTCCTCGCCAAACATCATCACGGACTTCGCGCCATCGACCAGTTTGCGGCCGAGTGTCCCCTGTGACTGGAAACCCACAATCAAGACCGTGGTTTCAGGTATCGGTAAGTTGTGCCGCAAGTGATGCATGATTCTGCCGCCGGAGCACATACCACTCCCCGCCATGATCAGGCATGGTCCTTTGAAGTTATTCAGAGCCCGGGAATCACCTGGCTTCGGACACGCGCGCGCAGACTCAAGATTTTTTCGCAATTCACCTGACGCCACCATCTCCAGGGCTTCCGAATCGAACAACTCATTGTTCGCTCCGTAAATCCTGGTGGCCTGGATAGCCATCGGGCTATCCAGAAAGATCGGGAATTGCGGCAGCGTCTTTCTCTTAAATGCACCCGCGAGTAAGTAGAGGAGTAATTGAGTGCGACCGACCGCAAACACGGGCACCAGGATCTTCGCCTTGCTCTCAATCGCTTTCGCGATGATCTCTCGTCCTTCTATCGCCGTATCGTGCATCGAGCGATGATTTCGATCACCATAGGTGGATTCCATGATTACAGCGTCCGCTCCTCTAAACGGTTCCGGATCGTTTAGCAACGGCGCGCCGCGTGGTCCGAGATCCCCGGAGAAGACGACGACTTTCTTGTGCCCGTTTTCAGATACCGTCAGCTCAACACTTGCAGAGCCAATGACATGCCCGGCATCAACCAGGCGCGCCTCTATCCCCGGTGCAACTGTAAAACTTTCCTTGTATTTGACCGGCGCTGCAAGGTCCTTGAGTTTACGGACATCGCCTTCCTCGAATAACGGCTCGAGTGGAGGCAGCTTTGAGCGTGCTCGCTTCTGATTCTCTCGTTTCAAATCTTGTTTTTGTAGAGAGAGCGAGTCGTTGAGGATGAGCTTCGCTATATCCAGAGTAGGGCGGGTAGCAAAGATTGGTCCCTTGTAGTTTTTCCGCGTTAGCAAAGGGAGTCGACCAATATGGTCCAGGTGGCCATGAGTAAGAATTACCGCATCAAGTGCGCCACCTTCGAGTCGAGTTTCTCCTCGATTTTTTGCGCTTTCCTCCCTTCGCCCCTGGAAGAAACCGCAATCTACTAAAATGCTGGCGCTGTTTGTAACGACATGGTAAGCAGAACCTGTGACATCTCCCGCTGCCCCAAGGAAATGAATTCTCATTAACGCTCCTTAATGCTTACCATCAACGTCACAATGGCCATTTCCAATCGAGTACGTCCGGCCTGTCGATTCCATACGTATGTGCGTAATGGCGACAGTCGATTTGCATGTTTCGGAACTTCTCCTTTGCGTGCGCACCAATTGTCTGAAGCTTTGGTACGCGGTCGATGGCGTCGATTGCCAGCGTATAACGATCGATTTCATTGTCGATGGCCAATTCCATGGGCGTATTAATGTTGCCTCGTTCCTTGTAGCCCCGGACATGCATGTTCCAATGGTTTGTGCGCCGATACGCAAGCCGGTGAATCAGCCAGGGATAACCGTGGAAATTGAAGATGATTGGCTTATCGATAGTAAACAAACTATCAAAATCACGATCGCGCAAGCCATGCGGATGTTCTTGATCCGATTGCATCTTGAACAGGTCAACGACGTTAATGAAGCGAATCTTCAACTCAGGAAACTCTTCGCGCAATAAAGCTGTTGCGGCTAAAGCCTCCTGCGTTGGAATGTCACCGGCACATGCCATTACTACGTCGGGTTCTTGGCCTTGATCGTTACTGGCCTTGGCCCAAATGCTAATGCCCTTCGTACAGTGTCTGATGGCCGCGTCAATATCGAGGTACTGCAGATGCATCTGCTTATCGCTGACAATCACATTTATGTAGTTCTCGCTGCGCAGACAATGGTCAGCAACTGATAGAAGGCTATTGACGTCCGGCGGGAGATAGATGCGTGTTACCTCAGCTCGTTTGTTTACCACTACATCCAGAAAGCCTGGATCTTGATGAGTGAAGCCATTGTGATCCTGTCGCCAAACAGTGGATGTAATCAGTAGATTCACCGAAGCAATCTTCAGTCGCCACGGCAGCTCGTTACAAATCGATAACCATTTCGCGTGTTGGTTGAACATCGAATCAATGACGTGAGCGAACGCCTCATAAGTTGAAAGCAACCCATGTCGTCCCGTTAGAACGTACCCTTCGAGCATTCCTTCCAGCGTGTGCTCACTCAGCATTTCAATGACACGACCGTCCGGCGAGAGCTCTCCGCCATCGCTGTCTTCGGGAAAATAATCGCCTAACCAGAGCTTCTTGCTTACCTCATAGACTGCATCCAGCTTGTTTGAAGTGTTTTCATCAGGTCCAAAAATCCTGAATGAATCCATGTTCAGCTTCATTACGTCTCTTAAAAATCTTCCCAGCGGTCGAGTATTTTCAGCTTGGATTTGTCCCGGGTGGTCTAGAGTCAGGGCATACTGTCTGAAATCCGGGATTCGCAGATTCTTTTTCAAGTGTCCGCCGTTAGCATGTGGATTCGATCCCATGCGCCGATTCCCTTCCGGCATTAGCTCGCACAGTTCTGGCAACAGCTGTCCGTTTTGGTCAAACAGTTCTTCGGGCTTATAGCTTCGCAGCCACTGCTCCAACAATTTCAAATGCGCCGGGTTCTTTTTCACAGCCGAAAGTGGAACCTGATGCGAACGCCATAATCCCTCTACCTTGCGCCCGTCAACTTCAGCCGGTCCAGTCCACCCTTTTGGCGAACGAAGTATGACCATAGGCCAACGGGGACGTGTCGCGTCGTTTGAAGTTCGCGCGTGCTGTTGGATTGTTCGTATATCGTTAACGCATTGATCCAATGTGGCTGCCATGGCCTGGTGCATTGTTGTCGCATCGGATCCTTCAACAAAGTAAGGCACATAACCGTAGCCCCTAAATAGTTCTTCAAGCTCTTGATGACTGATGCGTGCCAACAATGTTGGATTGTTAATCTTGTAACCGTTCAGATTGAGGATGGGTAACACTGCGCCGTCGCGTATAGGATTAAGAAATTTATTGATGTGCCATGAAGTCGCTAGTGGGCCGGTTTCTGCCTCCCCGTCCCCCACGACGGCCGCCACGATCAAATCAGGGTTGTCGAAAGCGGCGCCACATGCGTGTGACAACACGTACCCTAATTCCCCGCCTTCATGAATTGAGCCCGGTGTTTCGGGAGTACAGTGGCTGCCAATGCCGCCTGGAAACGAGAACTCCTTGAACAGACGCCCGACACCTTCTGCGTCCTGGCTCTTATCTGGATAGATCTCCGAGTAAGAACCTTCGAGATAGACCGGTGCTAATACCCCGGGAGCGCCGTGGCCAGGACCAGCCATGTAGATCATGTCGAGGTCATTTTTCAGAATAATCCGATTCAGATGGGTATAGATAAAAGACAGGGCAGGACTGGACCCCCAATGTCCGAGGAGTCGATTCTTAATATGTTCTGCCTTAAGAGGCTCCCGCAGAAGCGGATTCGCCTGGAGGTATATCATCCCAGCGGCAAGGTAATTACAGGCACACCAGAAAGCGTGCACCTTGCGTACCTCTTCTTCGCCGAGCGGCGTACCGCCGATCGTCGAGCGGGCGATTCCGTAGGCACTCAACTCTCTCACTACCGAGATCCCAGTACTCATGGAAATCCTCCTCGTGTTGGGCCTCTAGCACTGATCGACCGGCCTTCTGTCTGATTTCAGGTAGGCAAAAGTGTACTCGCAGAGTCCGAGTTGACGACCAAATGCGATCGGTTGGCCTGAACTTCGGGGATTCTATGTAGGAGGTACCAATGGGGTAACTGTCAGAAATGACAGGCTACCAGAGGCCTGATTTTTATTTAGAATTCTACATATTCATTTGCACTGTGGTGCGTTTGTCTAACTTTCCTTGTACGGCAATCCAATGTCGACAATCGCCACAAACCCGTTCCGTGATAACGAACCCTGAACGCTCGATAAGCCTTCAAAGTTGAGAAGGGGAGGTAAACCATGAAAGAGTTTGACTTGACCCACAAAATGACAGCCGAGTTCCTTGGCACCCTGTGGCTTGTTCTTGGTGGCTGTGGCAGTGCGGTATTGGCTGCAGCATTTCCCGAGGTCGGTATAGGCCTTCTGGGGGTGTCGGTGGCATTTGGTCTCTCTGTATTAACCATGGCCTATGCAGTTGGTCATGTGTCCGGGGGGCACTTCAATCCCGCTGTTACAATAGGACTCTTCGTTGGTGGGCGGATTCCGGCAAAAGACATTGCTCCTTACATTGTGGCGCAGCTTGTTGGCGCTATTGCCGGCGCAGGAATCCTCTTTTTGATAGCGAGTGGTAAAGCCGGATTCGATGTTAATGCCGGCTTCGCCGCCAACGGTTACGGAGCAAACTCGCCAGGGGGATACACGCTGGTTGCGGCATTGGCCGTAGAAGTGGTTATGACGTTCTTCTTCCTGATCGTCATTCTGGGCGCTACAGACGAACGCGCACCGAAGGGATTGGCTCCTATAGCAATTGGGTTGGCACTGACTCTAATTCACCTGGTTAGTATTCCGGTCACAAACACATCAGTGAACCCTGCCCGGAGTACGGGTCCCGCCCTGTTTGTTGGTGGTTGGGCCATTAGGCAACTGTGGCTTTTCTGGGTGGCGCCGATTGCTGGCGCAGTGTTGGCGGGCGCAGCTCACCGATTCTTGGTGACAGAAACCGAAGTGGATCCGGCACTTGCAAGGCCCGTCACAGGTCGAACAACCTAACAGGGACACGGAACATCAGGCTCCTAAGAATGATTTGCAGGTTGGGAAGTTGGTTCTAACCCAGACTTGCTAGCGACTGATTTCTGGAATTAGGTAGAACATCAGCGCGATGATCAAATAGACAGTGATCAGCTGTACGCCTTTGTACCAGTTCGATTGTCCATCACCGCAAACCAACACACCTATCAAGACAGCCATAAACAAGGAGCCAATTTCAGCGCGGCTGAATGCGAGTTCAAGAGGCTGGGGAGCAATGAAATAGCTCGCCAAGACAAGTAACGGAGCCACAAACAATGCAATCTGGATAGAACTGCCCAACGCAATACCAACAGATAGATCCATCTTGTTCTTACGGCCCATAGCGATTGCCGAACCACTCTCGGCCGCCCCGCCGACAACTGCGACGAATACAATGCCAATGAACACTTGCGACATGCCCAGCGCTTTGCCCGTTTCTTCGGCGGCTCCAACTAGTATCTCACTCATAAATGCAGCCAACACAGATGCGACCAGCAAAGCAATGACGGCCCGTGTCACAGTCAACTGTTCCTCGTGATGCCCCCCATCCCCTTCACTCTCCATGCTGGCAAATGCGCTTCTGTGGGTCTTCAGTGAATAGAGAATGTACAGTCCGTACGCGATCAGAAGCAGAAAGGCTATTCCTATGTTAAGCAACTGCTCCTGTCGTACTACTTCGGTAGG
>DASSCG010000534.1:0-5254 GCA_035697925.1 Pyrinomonadaceae bacterium | reverse complement strand
AAAACTTTCTGGCCACTGCTGACATTGATGCGTAACCTTACCGAAGTCCGACGATCAATGTCCAACCCTTATTATGTGTTAAGAAGTCGTGCTCCCGAAAAGATTGGCTCAAGACATGATAACTTCGCAGGTCGCCAAGGGAGCAAGCGCAGTGCTCCTCGGCTTAAGCTGCAAACTTGCTGGTTAAATTCCAGATTCAAATCGACCTATCTAGGAATACTGAGAAGGGGCGCACGCGCCCCTCCTCCTGACTGCGATTAAGCCACCCTCGTTTTTCTCAGGGCGGGTTAGCTGAACGCTACTTCTTTGTGACGAGCTTGCCTTCGTTATCAAGCACAATGATCTCGCCGATATTCAGCTCACGGATTCCGGCTTCGATCTTGGCCAGGTCTCCAACGAGCAGCAGCGTGACCCCTCCGGGCGCGGAGTATTTTTGAGCCACGGCATTTACCGCATTGAGAGTTGCTCGCTCCAGTTCCGAAGGTTCTCGCTGCAGCTCCGTCATCGGAAGACCGGCACTCCACAGCCCAGCTACTTGATCGGCTATGCGACCGATCGCCTCGAACTGCTGAGCATAGCCGCGGATCCGTGCATGCTTCGCAGTCATCAACTCCTGCTCGGTAATTGGTTTTGCACCGGCCAGAGATTTCAACTCGTTCACAAATTCGACTACCGACTCTTTCGTCTTGTTAGTTTGCACTCCACCGGACGCGACCCAAATCCCGGCACTGGAATAGAGACTTGGGAATGAAAACACGCCGTATGAGTAACCCTTGTCCTCACGCAGGTTGAGATTGAGACGAGTACCGAAACCTCCGCCCCAAACAGCGTCGGCCAAATTCAACGCGTAATAGTCGTTGGTCTTGCGCGGCGGCGCGGGTAGCATCTGGCGAACAACTGTTTGGGCCGAATCCTGCCGGTCTACGAGAAACACTTTGCCTGGCCCCCATGGCCGCGGCGCAGGGATGCTCACAACCGTGGCTGCTCCCACGGCCCAACTGCCAAACGTTTGCTTCGCAAGCTCCATTGCCTCCGCCAGAGTGATATCTCCGGCGAAGACAATGGCTGAACTACCAGGCTTCCAATTGCTTTCGTGAAAACGAGCTAGATCTTCGCGCGTGATTCCCTGAACTGTTGAGGACAAGCCGCTGACGGGTCTTCCATACGGGTGATCAGGACCAAAAGCCACCATCTGCCCCACCCTTGCGGCAACTGCATTCGGATCCTGGGACTGTTGCGAGAGGAGGTCGAGACGCTGCTTTTTCTCGCGGTCAACTTCAGCGACTACGAATGATGGATTCCGCACCACATCCGCAAAGATCGTCAGTGCCGGCGAGAGATTGCGCTTGAGCACCTCCATATTGATCCGTGCACTCTCGTAACCGGTGGAACCTCCCAGACCCGTGCCGAGATCGCCGAGAGCATCTTCAATTTCAAGCGCCTGGCGCGTTTTGGTTCCCCGCTTGATTGTCTGGACGGTTAGATCGGCAAGGCCTTCTTTTCCCGCGGGGTCCCGAACACCACCCGCCTTAGTTGCAAGCGTAACCGCTACCTTCGGAAGATCGTTTCTTTCCACGACAAAAACTTCCATGCCGTTTTCGAGCTTCCCGTTCTTTACTTCAGGCGCATTGAAAGGCTTGTCGCCACCGAGCGCCGGCATTTTGGATCGGTCCAGCGCAATCTGGGCTTCTCGACCAGATTTCTCAGGTCGAAAACGGACCAGTACTCGATTGCGTGTGTTGAGCTGTTGGGCAACTACGTTTTTTACGCTCTCGACAGTTGCGTTCCGATACCTGGCAAAGTCCTGTTCAAATCGATTTGGTTCACCCAGAAAGGTGCTGTACTGATTCAATCGATCGGCCTTGCCACCGAAGCCGCCAATCCGTTCCAGGCCGGTAATAAATCCGAATTCCCACTTGGTCCGCGCGCGGTTAAGTTCGGTCGCGGTCGGGCCTTCTTTCGCCAGACGTGCTATTTCGTCTGTCACTAACCGCTCGACTTCGGTTAAAGACGAGCCTGGACGAGCGGTCGCCCAAATAATGAAGTTGCCGGCCAACTGTCGCGACCATTGGAAAGAAGTTACGTCGGAAGCTACCTGTTTGTCGTAGACAAGGGTCTTGTTGAGTCGAGCCGAAAGGCCGTCGGTCAGGATCGTGGATGCGAGATCAAGCTCTGCGTCGCCCGGATCGAAGAAAGCCGGCGTGTGCCAGGCAAAATACGTCCGCTCCTGCGGCACTCGGTCACTTACTTCGACGACCTTTTCTCCATCGAGTTCTGGCACGCCCTTGGCGGGCCGTTCAAGCGCGGGACCCGGCGGAATGGTTCCGAAGTATTTTTCAACGAGACGTTTCGCCTCAGCCGGATCGAAGTCGCCGGCTATTACGAGCGATAGATTGTTCGGCGTGTAATAGGTCTTGAAAAAGTCTTTGACGTCTTCCACAGATGCGGCAGTCAAATCCTCATGGCTGCCAATAACGTCAGTCGCATAGGGATGGCGCGCCGGATACAGAGTTTCCAAAAGAAGTTTAAATGCCCGGCCGTAGGGTTGGTTTTCCAATCCTTGCCGGCGCTCGTTCTTCACTACGTCGCGTTGGTTATCGAGTTTCGCTTTTGTTAACGCATCGGGAAGAGTTAAGAGTCGATCAGACTCCAGCCATAAGAGATTCTCCAGATTTCCGGATGGGACGGTGGCAAAATAGTTGGTTCGATCCTGATTGGTGGTGCCGTTTACACCGCCCTCAAAAAGGTTGGCTCCTGCGGCTTCGACATACGAGAAGTATTCCTTCTCAGCATTCTTGGAGCCCTGAAACATCATGTGTTCGAATAGGTGCGCGAAGCCGCTGCGGCCTGCCCGCTCGTTCTTTGAACCCACGTTGAACCACTGGTTGACATGAACTACCGGGAGTTTGCGGTCGACATGAAGTATGACGCGCAAGCCGTTGGGTAGGGTGTACTCTTCAAATTGGATCTTCGGCACGGTCCCCGCCGCACCGGCTTGCACTTTAGCCTGGAGATTGGCGCCCGTTTGCGCCATAACCGGCAGGGTGGGCATGAGCAGCAAGAGCGCTGCCAATTGCAGAGCAAGAGCCTGTGTATTGAATTTTCTCATGGGCTGTGTTGTAACTCCTTTGGTGAATTGCAGGAAGCGTTGGACATACTTCTACGTCGGATCGCTGGATTAAGTTTCTGGGGAAAATTGTATCAGACTGCTTTTCAGCGGCAGACCCGCGCCTCGAGTTCGAAACTTCGTATTGGGGCTCCGTCTCTCAACTCCGGGTCATACGACCTGCGGCAGTTCGTAGCGTTTGCACAGTCGCTTTACGCTTGAATCCACCTTCGATTGAGGTTTGACCTGATGAAGACCGGTTGAGAATTCTATGCACAAACGTCCGCGTTTAATCACTGTCATAAGTTGGTTGTTTATTGTGCTTGGAACAGTCAGCCTTCTGAGTAGCCTGTTGCCGTACTGGAACCAAACTCCCGCCGAAAGAATTGACGAGTTAAAGGCCCATTGGATCGTTCACCTGGCGCGAGCCGTTTCGATAGTGTGCGGAGTCTTTATGCTTTACGGATTCAATTGGGCACGTTGGCTGGTCGTTATTTGGATAGGGTTCCACATCATCATTAGTGCCCTGCACTCACCGTTACAGTTGGTGGTTCACGGTTTGTTGTTTGCCGTAATTCTGTATATTGTCTTTCGCCCGGACGCGAACATTTATTTTCGAGATCCGAGAGCTCAACCTTGGAATGCCGCATGATGGCAATCATTCAATGACTCTTCGAAAAATCACTCGTCGTGAATTTGTCTCCACCACCGTAGCGGGCGCGGCGATCGCGGCAGTGCCTAAACTTGTGCGAGCGCAGACCCGCCAACCCAACATTCTTTTTATTCTCGCGGACGATCTTGGCTATGGCGATTTAAGCTGTTTCGGACGCCCCGATTACCAAACTCCAAACCTCGATCGACTCGCTCAAGAAGGCACCAGGTTAATCAACGCGTATTCAGCCTCGCCTGTTTGCACGCCTACCCGGTGTGCTTTCATAACCGGACGTTACCCCGCAAGAACTCGAGTGGGCCTTGAGGAACCTTTGCATGAGAGGAGTGTTCTCGGCGACAAATTGGAGATTTTGGGTCTTCCACCAGAACATCCAACCATTGCCTCTCTACTTAAAGCCAACGGTTATGAAACCGCACTAATCGGCAAGTGGCACCTCGGTTACCTGCCAAAGTTCGGCCCGATCCAAAGTGGCTTCGAAGAATTCTTTGGCATTATGAGCGGAGCGGTGGATTTCTTTACTCACAAGGATATGGAAGGCGAAGTGGACCTGTTCGAAGGTAAGGTTCCGGTGGAGCGCATAGGGTATCTAACAGATATGCTCACCACTAAGGCGGCGGAGTACATCTCACGACGAGGTCAACGTGATCAGCGCAAGAACAGCCGCCCCTTCTACTTGAGTCTTCACTACACCGCACCTCACTGGCCTTGGGAAGGCCCCACAGACATCGCGGTCAGCCGAAGCTTAAAAGGTGGCTACGATGGGTTTACTGCGGGAGGGTCTCTAAAGACCTATGCCGCGATGATGAAGAGTTTGGACGATGGCATAGGCAAAGTCTTGAGGACTCTTTCACAGGCAAATCTTGATCGCTCTACTCTGGTAATTTTCACTAGTGACAATGGCGGTGAACGTTTCTCTTATCATTGGCCCTTCCGCGGACAGAAGTTTACTTTGTATGAAGGCGGTTTAAGGGTGCCGGCAATAGTTCGGTGGCCGGGCGAGGTTCCAGCTGGCGGCATTTCCGAACAGCTAGCAATCACCATGGACTGGACAGCTACCATTCTCAGCGCCGGTCAGACTAAACCCGACCCCGCGTATCCGCTCGACGGCATTGACCTAATGCCCGCTATTCGTTCCGTCCGTCAAAATTCTCAGGAACGCACTTTTTTCTGGCGCAACTCTAACCAGGATGCTGTACTTCGCGGCCGCTGGAAGTATCTCAATGATGGTACGCGCGAGCATCTGTTTGATTTGGCGACTGATCAAAGAGAACAAGCTGAATTCCGCGAACAAAACCCGGAGATGTTCAATCAGCTGCGCGATGCATTTCAAAAATGGCAGTCAGAAGTTCTTCCTCGTCAACCCGCTCGACCGCCCCGCATTGCATAAGCTGCCCAGTCCTTTGCGACTCCAAATTTCCGTAAAAGTTTCTGAAATAACATTTGTTGACTAGCGACGGGTCCCTCGTTATCCTCCC
>DASSCG010000533.1:0-3314 GCA_035697925.1 Pyrinomonadaceae bacterium | reverse complement strand
CGTCTCGCCCGCCCAAGTTTCCTCAGGCTTTCAGCGCTCGGGCGGGCGGGACGCCCGCGGTCCCAGTGAAGAGGTACTCCATTCATTTGTAAATTGCTACTAAAGGGGCATTACGTCACATTGCGTCTTTTTGGTTTTTCGCCGTACCACCAAAGGGTTTCGTCAGGGCGGCTTCCATACTTCAGCAGCAGTTCGTCAATGCGTTTGTTGATCGGCGGGTGCCGATCGTAAACCTCCGCTCCAGCGTCAATGAGCGCTTCGATGATCTGAGAGTAGGTTTCTGGATCGCCGCCGTGGGCGGCCGACCACATTGTCTGCCCGAGTACTGTCCCCCCGAACATGTTATGGATCTCTAACGGGGCCTTTCGATGGAGCAGCAACTTGACGGTTTCCAATTGCCCGCCAATCGCCGCCCAATGCAGGCCGGTCTGTCCGTCACTCTCATGCGTCGCTATATCAACCCCTCTTTGCAGCAAAAAATCGACCACATCGTTGTGACCATAACCACACGCCACCAGAAACCCGGAAGCAAGCTCGTCTCTTGTGGCGGTCGTTTTCAAGTTGCCGTCGTTGTCAAAGAAGTTCTGGACCAGATCAAGTCGTCCTAGAGCTGCCGCACCTTGAAGACCCATGCGGGCACCGTGGCTGGCAAGCAATTCTGCGGCCTCAGGACAGCCGTTGTTCACACAGTGAGTAATCATTCCGGGTCCGCCGGGCGCTCCATCCACCGCTGCTCCATGCTGCAATAACTTCTCGATGAGAGCGTTCTGCACACCAGCCTGCTTCGGATGAGCACTGGTGGCAACCAACTCAAGCGTGGTACATGCTCCACGGTAAACCGCCGCCGTTGCATCAACCTCGGCTCCAGCCTTGAGGAGAATGTCCGCGACCTGCGGGGCGTTCTTGGGAGTCTTTTGTCGATAGTTTTCAACGCCGTTCGCAGCTATGTAGTGAAGCAGTGTGGCATTGTGTTCTCGTGTCGAACGCGCTCGAATCAATTCCGGATCTTCCCGTAGCAATCGCTCCAAAGTATCAACGTCGCCGGCAATGATTGCATCAGCCGCCGTTTCAAAATTGGAGACTGGTGAGTTCGCGCGCGTGACCTCAGTGATATGCCGCGTCAATTTGGGCCAACTGAGAAAACCATGTGCTCGCGCAATGACGAATTGAGCGTTGGTAAGCGAACAATTACCCGAAGTGCTTTTATCTATCTCGGAGCCGTCCAAGTCTGCCGCTGGTTTGTCTTTTGACGAGAGCTTGGTGCGGATAAATTCTTCGATGGGAGTGGCGCGGCGATCGATTCTATCGCGCACTTCCTGAGTGATAGTTAAGCCCTGTAAACGGGCGAGTCTTTCCAGCCAGTTCAAGACCCAATCACCAATCGCACCCTGTCGCGGAATTAGTTGTTTCGATGTAGTGGTGTCGTTTTTATGAACCCTTGCTGCTGCCTCATCCCTGCAAGCTTTGACAAGGTCTTTTGCGAGTTTTTTATATTGTTCGAGGTTAGGGCGGGGCGGAAGGGGAAGCGCGTCCTGCGGATTGGGAAACATACGAAGCTCCTTTCATGGTCCGGTCACTCAACGCGTGAATGCCGACCGTGATAGCGGGAAACCCGACTATCATTTGGCCTGGAGTCCGCCCGAGTCAGGCTTGCCAATGAGGCTGAAAGAAAGTTCGTATCCGAGTTGTATGGATCGAGGTGGGCACGGCCCTTTCCGCGGACTGGATGCGCCCTTCGCGCTGGTGGAGATAATAGGACTGCCGGACACAATTGCAAAGCCCGCCCGTGATGGGTTTGCCCTGGTTTGAGAGCAGCGAGTTTTAAGTTGAGCCGATCCACGAAATCCAACGAAATAACACGAAGTCTTTAATGGTTGTTCGTGTGATTTCGTGGATCTTCCTCGAAGGGAATCGATGCGTGTTCGTACACCAATGTCCTTCGACCATCCACTTTTCAAAACCCGAGCTACCTGGCAGGCAATAGAAATGGTGCTTTCATCAATTTATCGTTGGCACCACGTTTGCGAAGTGTTGCTAAGAGGAGGACATCTATGAGCACGCAAGAATCGCAAAAGCGCGGGGCACGGTCCGAGGCACAGAAGCAAGAACGTGCACGCCATGGTTACAACCCAATACCCCCGGCTAATCCGGTTTACGGCGCTTCTGGAGAGCACGCTCCAGACACGTCGTCCGATGAGGACGTATCTCTGAGACTGAACGAGAAGAAGCAGCGCAGGACTCGCGCCAAGGATGAATGACCGTCGTATTGAACGGTGTCTTGTTTGAAAGGAGAATCCGATGGACGAAATGGCATATGAACGCAATGAAGGTACAGGGGCTTGTGCCACCGCTACAAGGATCAGCCTGATTATTGGTAGCGTAGGTCTTGGTGCACTCTTAATGTATTTGTTTGATCCAGACCGCGGTCGTGGACGTCGCTCACGGTTGAGTGATCAAGTAAGTAGTAAAGCAACTCGATTGGGCCGAACTGCCGAAGGTAAAGCACGAGACCTGCGAAATCGAGCTCAGGGTCTTATGCACACTGTCGGTTTGCGAGGCGCCCACTCGGAATCCAAAGATCGTGCAGCCAACGAAAGCGGTGGTTATCGAAGCTTGGAGCAGAGCATTTAGTCCCTCAAGACTATCCGCAGATGACGCAGATTCTATCCGCAGATTGCGCAGATTTTTGAACGCGGGTAATCCAGCTATGCGTGAGATTTGACGAGCACAGCATTTCAATAAGGTTCAAGATTCCCGGTTAAGCCTAATCTGCGTAATCTGCGGATAGTGCAGTTTAGGCGTTAGTAGGAAGTGTGTGTCTGCTTGCAGTAAAACCAACATATATGTAAGGGGTGAACAATGAATGCGACTCGTAAGTCAGCAGATTTTCAGAAGCTGAAAGACATCATTAAAGAGATCGACTTTTGTATGTTGACTACGGTTGACGAAAACCATGATCTACATAGTCGACCTATGTCACTCAATAGCGAAGTGGATCAAGACGGGAACCTTTGGTTTTTTACCTCAACAAATTCTCACAAAGTGAGTGAGGTTAAACGAACGCCAAAATGTAATGTCAGTTTTGCTGACCCGAGTGACAATCATTATGTATCAATCACGGGAACCGCTGAACTGGTTAGGGACAGAAAAAAGATCGAAGAGCTTTGGAAGCCGGCTCTGAAAGCCTGGTTTCCCGAGGGCGTTGATCAACCAGACCTGGCCCTTCTTCGTGTAGGGATCGAGAAAGCCGAATACTGGGATAGTCCCTCAAGCACCGTGGCCCAGGTTGTTAGTTTCGTCTCCGCGATCGTTTC
>DASSCG010000532.1:0-4476 GCA_035697925.1 Pyrinomonadaceae bacterium | reverse complement strand
GAGCGAAATGAATTCCAGGTTTATTACCAGCCAATTATCTGTCTGGAGACCGACGAGTTATTCGGCTTTGAGGCGTTGGTGCGATGGAATCATCCTGAACGCGGTTTGGTTTCGCCTGACACTTTCATTCCAATTGCAGAGGAGACTGGATTGATAGTGGACATTGGGAGGCAGGTGCTGTACGAGTCCTGCCGGCAAATGCGCGAGTGGCATATGATCTCGCCTGGAAAACCGCTGACCATCAGCGTCAATCTGTCAGCTAAACAATTCGCCCAACATGATCTGATCGGACAAGTAAAGCAGACGTTGGAGCAGACTGGACTGGCAGCCGAACATTTGAAGCTTGAGATCACGGAAAGCGTCGTGATGAAGAATGCCGAAATTGCGACTGCTATGTTGGTGCAGCTTTGCGCTCTGGGCGTGCACCTTTCGATTGATGACTTCGGAACCGGTTACTCTTCGTTGAGTTACCTGCACCGTTTCCCGGTGAAGACGTTAAAGATTGATCGTTCTTTTATTGGTCGAATGGGCCAAGGCGGCGAAAACTCAGAGATCGTCCGCACCATTAACACACTCGCACAGAATCTGGGAATGGACGTTGTGGCTGAAGGTGTTGAAACGGCCGAGCAAGTAGCTCAACTGAAATCGATGAAATGCACTCTGGGTCAAGGCTACTTTTTCTCTCGACCGCTTGACGCCCCCGCGGCCCAAGCGTTTATTGAGACTCACTCCAGCTACATTCCCTCTGCGCTGATCAACGACGGCCTGATTCAAACGCAATTCGATTTGCTGAACTAAGATCTGAGATCTGAGATTTGAAATCTGAGATCTGAGATCTGAGATTTGAAATCTGAGATCTGAGATCTGAGATCTGAGATTCCCGTTTTGCATTTCCTACACTTGTAACTATAATTTGGTTGCTCTGCATAATTTCTCATACAACTTGCCCGATCCAGTATCCTTGGTTTCAATGCCAAAGCTCATCGGCAAAGGAGTGCTTGCTTGGCGATTCAATTGAGCAGGACCTTTGTCTTGCGCAAGCTGCATCAGATATCCGGAATTGTTCCTCTCGGAGTGTTCCTTTTGGAACACTTTTATACGAACTCCAAGGCCATCGACGGCGCCGCCTCTTTTAACAAGGCTGTTGAGAATCTGCAGTCAATCCCTTACATCCTATTCGTCGAGATCGGTGGAATCTTTATTCCACTTATCTACCATGCCGTCTATGGACTGGTAATCACCATGGAGGCACGCCCCAACAACTTGAACTATCCTTATCCACGTAACTGGTTTTACCTGATCCAGCGCATTACCGGGGTGGTGCTTTTCTTCTTTATCGCATTTCACGTCTTGAACTTTCGTTTCGGCATGATTCCCGGACTGAATGAGATTTCCGTGGCTCACCGGCCCGATCTGGCTTTCGACATAGTCGCCCGCGAATTTCGAATGGTACCGATCTTCCTGATCTATATGGTGGGCATAACCGCGACTGTCTGGCATTTCGCCAATGGCATCTGGTTGTTCATGGTGGATTGGGGAATAACCATTGGAGAACGTGCCCAGCGTTTAACCGGTTACGCGTGCATAGCATTTGGCGTCGTGCTCCTTCTAGTTGGCATCAACGCAGCGGTCGCTTTCATTCGACCGGGCGGAATATTGGGAGGTCTTCTCTAGCGATGCCGAGCAACGAAATAAAAATAGCGATCGTCGGCGGTGGACTGGCAGGTCTCGCGGCAGCGATGAAGATTGCAGAAGCAGGCCACGCTGTCGATCTCTTCTCAGTAGTACCGGTGAAGCGTTCACACTCAGTGTGCGCTCAGGGTGGCATTAATGGCGCTGTCAACACTAAGGGAGAGGGCGACTCGACCTGGGAACATTTTGACGACACTGTTTACGGGGGCGACTTCCTGGCGAATCAACCTCCTGCAAAAGCGATGTGCGAAATGGCACCGTCGATCATTTACCTTTTCGATCGTATGGGTGTTCCCTTCTCAAGAACTCAGGAAGGATTGCTCGACTTCCGCCGTTTTGGAGGCACAAAGCATCATCGCACCGCCTTTGCCGGGGCTTCCACCGGCCAGCAATTGCTGTATGCGCTGGACGAGCAGGTACGACGGTTTGAAGTATCCGGCAAAATTAAGAAGTATGAGCACTGGGAGATGATGTCTCTGGTGCTCGATGACGCCCAGGTGTGTCGCGGCATCATTGCCATGAACTTGCAAACGCTTGAATTAAGAGCGTTCCCAGCTGATGCCGTGATCGTCGCTACGGGGGGCCCGGGCTTGATCTTCGGCAAGTCGACCAACTCAATGGTTTGCACCGGTAGTGCAGTTTCAGCTTGTTACCAGCAGGGTGCACAATACGCCAACGGCGAATTTATCCAGGTCCATCCAACCTCGATCCCGGGCGAAGATAAATTGCGTTTGATGTCCGAATCCGCCCGCGGCGAAGGTGGCCGCGTCTGGGTCCCACGTCAGCCCCAAGACACCAGATCGCCTTCATCGATTCCTGAATCAGAGCGTCTATACTTCCTCGAAGAGAAGTATCCGGCCTATGGCAATCTGGTTCCGCGCGACATTGCAACCCGCGAGATTTTTCAGATTTGCATCGAAGGAAAAGGTATTGGAGGCGACAATCAAGTCTATTTGGATGTGACACACATCCCTGCGGAAACTCTCGATCGCAAGCTCGGCGCGATTCTGGAAATTTATGAAATGTTCGTGGGCGATGATCCCCGTCATGTGCCAATGAGGATTTTTCCCGGCGTGCACTATTCAATGGGTGGTCTGTGGGTAGACTTTAACCAGCGCACAAATATTCCCGGGTTGCTCGCGGCCGGCGAATGTGACTACTCGATCCACGGAGCCAACCGCCTGGGCGCAAATTCCTTAGTGAGCTGTGTGTTTGGCGGGTTTGTCGCGGCTCCCGCCGCAATCGAGTTCGCTAAGAACTTCGAGCGCAATGGCTCGAACGGTTCGCGCATTTACGATCAGGAATTGATGCGACAACAGGAAATCAATGATGCCTTAATCAAACAGAGTGGAAACGAAAATCAGTATGCGTTGCATCAGGAGATGGGCAAGTGGATGACGGACAACGTCACAGTGGTGCGCTACAACGACAAGCTGAAGGCGACTGACAACAAACTGTTGGAGCTGATGGATCGTTACAAGCGCATATCGATTAATGATTCGAACCTTTGGGCGACAATGGCTCTGCCCCATGCGCGTCATCTGGACAATATGCTGGAACTGGCTCGAGTGATCACTCTCGGCGCTTTGAATCGCAACGAGTCGCGAGGCGCTCACTTCAAACCTGACTTTCCAGATCGGGATGACGAGAACTTCTTGAAAACAACGATAGCGGAGTACTCCGGTGAAGGACCGGTGATTTCTTATGAGCCGGTTGATGTTTCGCTGATCACGCCACGCAAGCGCGATTACAGCAAGGCCAAAAAGGAGACTGCTAAGGCCTAGCGCGAAACTTTGGAGTGCGGCGACCTGTCGCCGCTTTGTTAACAATACCTGGATCTCCAGGACCTAACCTCCCGAGCTTTCGATTGCGGTCGACCAAAGCGCCGACAGGTCGGCGCACTCCATAAATAGGGACATTACATGTCAACGGTCAATAAAACTGTCGAGATTCATATCAGGCGCAGGGCTAACCCCGATTCTGAGCCATATTGGGAGAGGTTTAGCATCCCTTACCGCCCGAATCTCAACATCATCTCCTGCTTGATGGAGATTCAAAAGAACCCGGTGACCAGTGAAGGCCAGGCAACGACGCCACCTGTCTGGAGCATGAACTGCCTTGAACAGGTGTGCGGCATTTGCACAATGGTAATCAATGGGCGAGTTCGGCAATCCTGCTCCGCTTTGATCGACAATCTCGATCAGCCTATCAAGCTGGAGCCTATGTCCAAGTTTCCGAACGTGCGAGATTTGGTCGTCGACCGCTCTCAGATGTTTGATCATCTAAAGCGAGTTCATGCGTGGATCGAGCTGGATGGGACTCACGACCTGGGCCCGGGGCCACGAATGGATCAGGACGATGTGCAGGAACGCTACGCTTACTCACGCTGCATGACGTGTGGCTGCTGCCTTGAAGCCTGCCCCCAGTACGACGGTGATAATTACATCGGACCCCAAGCGATTGCTCAGGTGCGTTTTTTCAACATGCATCCGACCGGCAAGATGAACAGGGATGAACGTTTGGAGGGTCTCTTACAAGAAGACGGCATCACAAACTGCGGAAATGCCCAAAACTGTGTCGAAGCGTGTCCTATGAATATTCCACTTACCAGGGCAATCTATGAAGAGAACCGCGAGGCAGTTATCTATGGTTTGTTCGGCTGGCTGAAGAAGTAATTCGAAGTCTCATCTCATCCGAAATTTCGGAAATCAAAAGTTTTTTCGTAGCGCCTTACCTCACTCTCTTGACCGCTTTATCTTTAGACATTTACCGACTTAACATCAA
>DASSCG010000531.1:0-2833 GCA_035697925.1 Pyrinomonadaceae bacterium | reverse complement strand
CAACAAGTCAGGCATTACAGCGATACTCGCCGCTTTCTCGCGATTCAGGTTGCCGAAGTGCGGGAACATCGCTTTGAAACGCCCAGAGATCTGGTCGACCTGGCTGGAATGATTGCGCGTGGCGAGATGACTCAGGTCAAGCCAGTTACCAAAAACTATGTTCTTTATGGCGTAGGGGGCAGCGCGGGTACGGACCAATTCACTCGTTACGAAAACGGCAAGAGTATCGGTCTTTACAGCGAGGCAGGACTCCAGCAAGCCTATACACGAATCGCCGAGCAGCAGAGTGAGGTCAAGAATAAGCTCGCCAATCTTAGGAAGGAACTGAGTTCGCTCGGCAGGCGCGAGCGTTCAAAACGCGCCCAATTGCAAACTCAAGTCAGCGCAACTGAAAAACGATTCCAGGCGGCGCAGGAGGAGAAGGAACTTCTCGACCGTTACTACGGCAATCCTGGTAGACGCGCGGAACTTTTTAGCGATTATGGTGCATTGGCGAGCTTCGCAAAGAGTCTGCCCGACCGCGATTTCAATCTGGAAGCGGGCGCCGGCCGGCGCGAGCTGAAGGTCCGCATCCTAAGTTCACTGCGTCCGGAAGCGTATGCGGTGTTGGAAGAGATCGCATCTACTTATCGTGAGAAGTTCGGGCGTCCCCTGCCTGTGACTTCACTTGTAAGGCCGGACGAGTATCAACATCAGTTAAGCAAAAGAAATCCAAACGCAACTCTCATCGAGACTCCGCCTCATTCCACCGGATTGGCCTTCGATGTCTACTACCGTTATATGACAGCCGCAGAACAGCTTCACGTGATGAATCACCTGGCTGAGCTGAAGGATGCGGGAAGGATCGAAGTGCTCCGAGAGAATCGAGACCATTATCACGTTTTTGCTTTTGTCGATGGAACGAGACCGAGCGAGTCTTTGATCAGCGCTTCATTGGGCAATGTTTCATCGAGGAGAGCGGTGCAGGAATCACACCATGCTGTTGCTAAAGCGAAGAAGAAACCAGCTACAAAGAAATCACGAGCAAAAGCAAAGCGCCGCCGCTGAGTGCTTCGTTTTTACTCCGTAATGATCCACGAAGCCACCCATTTAGGGCTTTCCCTCAAAAGTCGTTGCAGCACGGCTATGCCGCCTGTTGTTTGAGGCAAAGCCAACATTTGGTGTTTGGTGTGGCTTCGTGGATCGTCTTATCTCAATCAGGCTCCTCTCAAATTAAAATACTACCCACATTTTAGGGTACCTTTGCCTTTTGACCTCGATTCCTTTAACTTGCTTTTTCCTATATGCCAATACGTTTGCTTGCCCTGGATCTCGATGGAACTTTGCTTAATTCGCGTGGGCAAGTTTCTGAACGTAATCGCAACGCATTGGAGCAGGCCCGAGAACGTGGTGTGCGAGTCGCCATTGTGACCGGGCGGCGATTCCGTGACGCACGACCGACTGCGCTGGAGTTGGGTTTAGACATTCCTGTGATTGCTCATAACGGCGCCCTGACCAAGCACGCGCGCACCCTCGAAACTGTAGCCGTCCTGCCTCTCCCGCTCGCGGCCGCCCGCCGCTCTTTAGAAGTCGGAAGATCTCTAGGTGCTGATGCGCTTTTGAGTGATGACCATGAGAGTATGGGCGTACTTGTCTACGATCACTTGGGTGGCGAGAATCACGCAGCTCAACTCTACGTCAACTGGGCCCGGCGCATTCACGGTGAGAATGGGGAGGAGGCCGTGCGCCAGGTGGCATCGCTGGAAGAGTTCCTGGATCACGATCCCGTTCATCTAGCTTTTGCAGGTAGTTGCGCGAAGATGAAAGCGCTACAAGACTCCTTGCTTGAACAACTGGGAACGACGGTCAAGATTTTCACCACCACCTACCAGAAAGTAGACTTCACTCTACTCGACATAGTTCATCCGGAGGCCTCCAAAGGCGTGGGAGTAGCTGCAGCTGCAGCTGAGTTGGGTGTCTCTCACGAAGAGGTGATGGCAGTAGGTGATAACCTGAACGACCTTGAGATGTTACATTATGCGGGAACCGGAGTCGTGATGCAGAACGCAGAAGCCTCGTTACATGAGATCGAGGGCTTTCATGCGACAAGCACGAATGACGAAGACGGTGTGGCTCTGGCAGTTGAGAGATTCATTCTCAACCCCGGAGGAGGATTGACGGAAAACGATCCACAAAATCACACGAACAAACAGGAATAGCTTAGTGATATTCGTGTTGTTTCGAGGATCGTTGTCCTGAGTCCCGCCTACGAACAACATTGGCACTGAATCACATTAGTTCGCGTAAAAGGAGAAGCTGAATGGCAAATCGGACTGCAGTACTTCAAACAAACAAGGGCACGATACGCTTCGAACTGCTGGAGGCGGATGCTCCCAAGACCACCGAAAATTTTATTACCCTCGCAGAACGTGGTTATTACGACGGCATAATCTTTCATCGGGTAATCAAGGGCTTCATGATCCAGGGCGGTGATCCTACCGGCACCGGCCGCGGCGGAGAATCAGCGTGGGGCGGTCGGTTTAATGACGAGATTAAGTCCTCGTCTCCGGTGTACCAGCGCGGCTACAAAGCAGGAACAGTAGCGATGGCAAACGCCGGTCCCAACACAAATGGGTCGCAATTTTTCATCATGCATTCAGACTATCCGCTTCCCCCCAGCTATACGATCTTTGGTCGGGTTACTCAGGGTCAGGATGTGGTGAACGCCATTGCGACGTCGCCGACAGGCCGCGACGATCGTCCGACATCTGAAGTGAAGATGGAGAAGGTCACGATCGAAAGGTAAAGGGTGCCGGGTGTCAGTCAGGTGCTCGGCGTTGGATGCCTGAGGTCG